>CAMZDU010000046.1 GCA_947305445.1 uncultured Selenomonadales bacterium | reverse complement strand
ATATTATTATCAAGCAAGGTTTCTCTATCAGTCTTGCTTGGGATTACATCTAATGGGTCACTTGTATCAACCCTACCATTTGCTTTGTGGAAGATCGGCTGAAATTCATTCTGGACAGAATTTACAACAGTAGCGGTGTCATTCGCATTGACATTGACGATGAGGACTCGTTGGCAACTTATTCGCGCAACATCGAAACCGGCTGGATGATTGTCACAATTCGCCCGTATCATTACATAATGGATCGAGTTTACAACCGTGCAGTCAAGGCGGGAATTTTTGGATTTGTAATGATACTTTTCGGGACGTTGCTCGCTTACTTGTTTACCATGCGCGTCGCGAATCCGATTATTGAAATAACCAATGTCGTCGACAAAATTGCCGACGGTGACAACTCCGTTCAGAAACTTGCCGTCGACCGCGACGACGAGCTGGGGCAAATGGCTGCGGCGTTTAATAAAATTCGTTCCGAGCGTGATACTTATCAGCTTGAATCCGAGCTGGACAAACTTACCGAACTTTTCAACAAGAAGACAATGGAAAATCTTTGCCGCATGAAGCTCCGAACTTTCAACAACAGCACGGAAAATGTCTTCATGGCGTTTTATATAATCGACCTCGACCACTTCAAAGAAGTCAACGACCTTCTGGGACACCAATTCGGCGACAAAGTTTTGGTCGAGTTTGCCAAGGGCTTGCGCAAAATTTTCCGCCCGAATGACTGCATCGGACGTTTCGGCGGCGACGAATTCGTTATAATCGTCGACAGTTTGCCGAATATGGATGTTGTCGCTCGCAAGGCCGAGCAGATTAAAAACATTGCCTACAACCTCATGATCGAGGGTAAATCAAATTTCGTAACGGCCAGCATCGGTATTGCCATTGCGCCGAATAACGGCCGCGACTATGATAGTCTCTTCGCCGCAGCGGACAAAGCACTCTATCACGTCAAAAACAACGGCAAGAACGGCTACTTTTGCGAACTCTTCACGAAAAACAAATGATTTCGTTGTGCGGGAGAGGAGGATGACTATGTTTAAGAAAAAATTTTTCCGGTCGTCTTGGAAGCACCGCGGGCAAGCTATGGTACTTTATGCGTTGCTTATTCCGATACTTTTCCTCTTCGTCGGTGTGGGCATTGATTTTGGCTGGTATTTCCTGAACGTGTCGCGATTGCAAAATGCGGCTGATGCGGCGGCTTTGGCGGGCGCGTGGAAAATCGTCAGGCATGATAATTCCATGAAAGATTATTACGTTCCCGCGCTGGTAGATCCGCCAGACGATATCACCGTCTACGAAAAAATGTACGTCTTGTCCGACACCAGTGTCAGCGGGTACACGGAGGAGACCATTCAAACTGAGCTTGGCTACAAAGAGGCTCGCTGGTACGCCAACAAAAATCTTTCCCGACCGACAAGCGAACCGTCCGAAAATTTGACTGCCGTAACCAACGAATGGAGCACGGACGAAACGCTTAGCAATGTCACATTTTCTGCGGCTCTGTATGCACGAGACATCGACAAGGCGACCGAGGAGAGAACCAGCCACAGTGCCAACGGAATCAAGTATTATAAAGTCACTCTCACCGAAAAAATCTCCCATTTGTTTTTGCAGGGACTTGACCCCATGGAGGCTCAAGTAGTCGCCTACGCCGTGTTAAAACTTCACGAGCAAGATTTTGTCACCACCATTGAAGGCATGCGCAAAGACAAAGGCATCATCAACTGGGAGTATCAAAATTACTACATGCACCAGGGCATTGCGGCATATACGGGCAAATGGAATCACTATCAAGACTCGGACATCTCCTACACGGCCGGAAGTGCTCATCGCGTAGAAAGCAAAAATATCAGTCCGTCGACGGCTGTAGGCACCTCAGCAAACAACGCCGCAGGCAACAAGAACACCATTTACAGCGAAGATGAAGTCGACTCAATCAATCTCGACTTCAGAGCAGAGTCAGTTTTCGGCGGAACATATAACGGCGTTTCCTCTATGGCTACATGGGATTTCGATTGGGATTTGCGTTCCGAATTGCCGGAGGGAGTTACCAGAAAAGCTGCCTACAACACAGGCTGGTACAAAGATTCAAACGACGACCTGCGCATAATCGCTTCGTTTAATTTTACGAGCGCGTGGAAAGATCGTGACCCAGACGACTTTAAAGCCGACATTTTGTGGACGACCATCGAGAGCGAGCCGATGTGGTTTAAAATGCCTTTCCATGACAAAGACCAGCCCAGCATGAGTTCCGTCCGCCAGATAGTTTTGAACGTGAAAGCCTCGAACACCGCCACCGCCACCAAAAACGACGAAAACGGCAATTCCGTCACCTACTACACGCAACGACCGTTCTTTATCATTTACACGGGACCTGAAGTCAACGATACGGAAAATACGGTGCGACAGTCGCAACCGGTTATTCTGAATCTTTACGCAGACTGGAACGCGATTTTGTACATGCCCAACAGCCCCGTCATAATCAACGGCAACGGTTACAAGCTCAACGGCTTTGTCATTGCCAAAGAGTATCATCGCCTTGCTAAAGACACCGATTATACCGCCGACAACGAATATGTTGAAGTAACGGACAGTTACGGGCACAGGATTTTTGTCAAAGAAGATTATCTCCTCGACGAGGACGAAGTCGAAGCCGACGCAACCGCCGAATTCGGCGAGGTCGATAAGAATATTAACGGAGCTAACGGCAACATTTTTTTCGTCAAAAAAATTGCTTCCGAAGAATATCATCCGATAATCAGCATCACCAAAGCGGAATCTAAAAATTACAGCGATTTCACCGCTTATATCGCGGCAACTTACAAATCAAACTTCATGGCGGCCACGGGGCTTAGCGAGTCGGAACTTTCTAGAATCACCTTCCCGCAGGAAGAAAATAACGGCGAAGAAGAATACGTCGTTGAAACTGCAACTGCCAACTTCTCCGACACCCCAAAAGACGGCTATGTTAAAGTAATCGTGAACGGCGACACCACCGCGCCAAAATACATTGACAAGCGCAAGTTGCCGTATATCAAAATCAGACGAAACATTGTAAGACCTTATGTTTCCGTTTATGACCTCAAGAAGAAAAAGGTCGGCACTTTCAACACCGGCACATATGCCGGCGTCACGATAACAGACGACAGTATCAGTGCAACGGGCACTTCCACACAAGCGGATCTTTGGAACAAAGACGATCGCTCCGTTGTTAAGGCTTTGCTTGAAGGAACTTACGACAAAAAATATATCGAAAGCGAACTTTCTTTTCTCCAAAATAACGGCATGAAATATTTTGTTTTCAAAACAGATCTGGACACGCTCGTTGAATATCGACGCGTCACCACCAAAGACGGCGGCGAAGTCAGGTATATCAGAGAGCACGACAAAACTTATTACATGGAGACTGTTCCCGAAGGAGCCACCGGCAAAAACGCCCAAAAACAGACCATCTCCAATCCGATAATCACCGACAACTTGGGCGACTTGCAGACCGTGAAGATAACTCCGCCGCAAGTCCTGGCCGTCACCGACAAAGCCTCCAACAACAGCTTGCCCATGGGCGATTCGAGTGTAAGCAACTATTTTTCTTACTACACCCGCGAAACAAATTCCAACGAACAGCCTATTGACCGCGGCACTTCCGACAATTCCGAAGGAAATTATCGGCGAACCAGCGTCGGCCACAGCGACAACGACTACAAGATACCGGCTCTGGAGCGTGTCTATTATCCGCAGAATACTTACGACCTCAGTACAGATTCCCGCTACAGTTATTTTAATATTTCCAACTTAAAACGCGTCAACTATACCTATATGAATGTCGACGAGCTGAACAACTTGCCCGAAGGCAAATCGGACGTTAAAGACATGTTCTTCACGACGAAGCGGGCGAGCTGGATTGATTGACGGCTTGTCGCGATTGAACTGAATTGAACTCTTCGCAATGAAAATCCCTCCTTCGGCGGGAGGGAATTTTTTTCGGCTAAAAAAAGTTTTCGGCAGTCGACGAAATTTTTACGCGACTGTGATATACTCATTCAAAAAATTTTTATCGAGGAGCTGACAATTTTGACAACGATAATTATCGGATTAATCGCGGTGATTTTGACCGGCGCGGCGGTGACATGCCTTTACTTGCGCGGACGCGAAGAAAAGGTCGTTGCCAAACTCGAAAGTCGCACGCCGTTTAAAATCGAATCCCGCGACGAAAAATCCGTTACCCTTTCCACGACGATTGAATTTCGCAACGAGGGCACGCAGAGCGCGATGATTGTCGACGCGATTTGTCATCCGTTGTTGCCGTTCGAGCAATACGACGGCTTTGACGTGCGCGGCAAAGCGGAGCGCGAAGGCGTTCCCCGCGAAGACGACTACTTCGAGGCGTTGGTTATAGAACATCAGCAAAGTGTCAATCTCGTGGCGAAAGTCACCTTGACTGCACGCAAGAGCTTGTCGCTTGAGCAGGCGGCCGCGCACATGGTCGACTTTCCCGTCGAATTTCTCTATCGCGAAGTCGGCCGCAACCCGATGCGTTGGTCGATTGCCCGCGTGATTTTGACTGCCGAAGAATTTGCAAAACTCGTCGGCGTCGAACTTGGCAAGGAGTGAAATTTTTTATGACCGTTGAAATTGTTCCGATAACGACCAGAATTTTGACGCCGAAAGATGACATTGTCGACGTGATAGAACATTACACCCGCGATATAATCGGGCCGGACGACGTGGTCACGGTCGCCGAAAGTGTCGTTGCAATAACTCAGGGCAATATCATTCGTCCCGACGAGATGAAACTCAGTCGCCTGGCAAAACTCTGTTGCCGATTCATTCCCGACTACGGCAGTCTTGCCACGCCACACGGCATGCAGGCACTTATGGAGCGCGAGGGCGAGTGGCGCGTTGCGTTCGCGCTGATTGGCGGCTTTGTCGGCAAGATTGTCGGTCTGCGCGGACTTTTCTACAAATGGGGCGGCAGGCAGGCGGCGTTGATTGACGACGTGACCGGCACGATGCCGCCGTTTGACAAATGCGTCGTCTACGGCCCGGAAAATCCCGAACAGGTTTGCGCGGCTTTAAAGTCGCGGCTGAATTGTTTCGGCGCGATGATTGCCGATGTCAACGATTTGAAACGCTCGCGGATTGTCGGCGCGACACCGGAGATGGACGCTCAGCTTGCGTCGAATTTGCTGATTGACAATCCTTTCGGCAACGCCTCGCAGAAACGACCGATTTGTTTGCTGAAAAATTTCCGACAGTATCAAGCCGAGCAAGCCAAATAGTTTAGAGGCTATTCGCATGCCGGACACTCAACTTATGGATTCGACAACAATCACTGACGAGGTCAACGAGAGAATTGACTACACGCGGACAACACTCGACGCACGCATTGACAAGCTTAACGACAAAATTGACGAACTGCGCGACAATAAGCCGATTACCATGAAAATCTGCGAAAAGTTGTGTCTTGCCTCCGCCATAGCTCTAACGGCGTGAATGTTGTTTTCCGTTTTCTTGAAGTAAATTTCTGCTCGTATTAACAGGAGCAACGACCATGAAAAATTTTTTTACGCGACTGATTTTAGTCACATTGATGATGATTTTTATCGGCGGCACGGCGCAGGCGATACCGATTCCGCTACGCGGCGTCGTCGAAGGTTTTTACGGCACGCCGTGGACTTTTGCCGACCGCGCCGACATTATCAACTTCTGCCGCCAAAATAATTTGAATGCCTACATTTACGCGCCAAAGGACGATCCGTATCACCGTGACAAATGGCGCAAGCCGTATCCGGCCGACAAGCTAGACGAGCTGAGGCGACTGGTTGCCATGGCTAAGAAAAACAACGTGCGATTTATTTTCGCCATAAGCCCCGGCCTTGATCTCAATTACAAAGGTAACGCCGGTGACGCGGACTTTAACACAATGATTCGCAAGCTTGACTCCTTGTATGATATCGGCGTGCGCGACTTCGCAATCTTTTTCGACGACCTCAAAGACGACAAGGGGCGTCATCATGAGGACGGTCGTGCGCAAGCCAATTTCCTCAACGCCGTGCAAAAAAATCTGCGTTCGCGTTATAAGGACGTTGCGCCGCTTATCACCGTGCCCACCGAATATTTTTACGAAGACATGATTAAAGGCGACAAAGTCAAGCCGTACACCCGCGACTTTGCCGAGACGCTTGAGCCGCGGATTGTCGTGCTTTACAGCGGGCGCGGCGTCGTCTGCGACGGAATTACTGACAGTGAACTTGCCGCCGTCAACAAAATTTTCGGACGCGAAGTCGGCGTCTGGTGGAATTATCCCGTCAACGATTATTCCCTCACGCCCGACGGCAACCGCAACGTCAAACTCGCGCTCGGTGCGATTGAGAAGCTCCCGACCGCGAAAATGACTGCGATGCTTTTCAATCCGATGGGGCAGGTTCAAATGTCGAAGATTGCTTTGGCGACAGGTGCCGTTTACGCGAACAACCCCGCCATTTACGACGCCGAGCAGACTTGGAACAGAGTTATTGACGAGCAATTCGGAAGGCTCGCGCCCGCAATGAAAATTTTCGCCGAACACTCGCGGCACATGGAAAACTCGTGGGCAAAAGTCGGCGCGCCCGACGCGAGCGAATTTTCTGCGGCGGCCGCGATAATCATGGGTGACGTGCGCAGAAAAATTTCCGCGGATTTTTCGCCGCTCGAACAGATGATTGACAACATGGAACGCGCCGCCGACCTTCTGCTCAAGCGACTGCCGCAAAAATATTTGGCGGAGTGTCAGCCGCAACTCGAACAGTTCAAGCGGACGGCTCACGCGGACAGAATCGCGCTCGAATCACTTAAAGCCGGACGCCTTGACCCGCAACTGAAAATTTTGCGCGAGGAGATTGCCGCCAACGAAAAACAGGCAATCGTCTCGGAGCTTGCGGCTCGCAAATTTATCGACGACGTTATAAAATTTTTTGACGATAAAACTCCGACTAAGCGACGCAAAAAATAATCGTGCAAAAAAAAACGGGCAGCCTTTACAAGAAGGTTGCCCGAATTTTTTTGACGCGGGTCTGCAAATGATTGGAAGGTATGCGCGGCCGATTGTACTGCATGCAACGTCACTTTGCCGGCTGAGTGCAAATTGTAATGCGGAGTGTGCGGAGCGTAATGCCGTGTAACTTTGCCGCCCGCAATTTTGATTGTTAAAAAATTTTCTTTCCAAGTCAGAATCCCAGCTCCTCATGAACTAAAATTATCTCGAAGTTACTGCGAATCGGCGGTCCGTACAAAATCGACATTGCCCGACAAATTCTGCTGGGGCCGGTGCAGTTATAGCACTTG
>CAMZDU010000045.1 GCA_947305445.1 uncultured Selenomonadales bacterium | reverse complement strand
AAAGCGTCGTCGGCATGAAAAATTTGCTCCTGCAGAAAGTTTACAATCATGCGCCGCTTGACGCCGAAGAAATTATCCGCGAGTACAATGGCTACGCCGAGCGGCTCCGCCCGTTTGTCTGTGACACGATAACTTTGCTCAACGAGCAAATCGACGCGGGCAAAAAAATTTTATTCGAGGGCGCACAGGCGACAATGCTCGACATTGATTACGGCACCTATCCCTACGTCACGAGCAGCCACCCGATTTCAGGCGGCGTCGCAGTCGGTGCCGGCGTTGCTCCGAAAAAAATCGACAAGGTTGTTGGCGTCGTCAAAGCTTACTGCACTCGCGTCGGCGAAGGTCCTTTCCCGACCGAGCAGCTCAACGATATCGGCGACAGACTTCGCACGGCGGGGCACGAATTCGGAACTGTCACCGGTCGTCCGCGTCGAACCGGTTGGCTTGACGCGTGCGTCGTCAAATACGCCGGCCAACTCAGCGGCACCGATTACATGGCCGTCACGCGACTGGATATCTTGGACGACTTCGACGAAATTAAAATGTGCACGGCTTACAAAGTCGGCGGCGAGATACTCAACGAAATTCCCGCCAGCTTAAAAATTTTGGCGCAAGTCGAACCCGTTTACGAGACTTTCACCGGCTGGAAGACCGACATAAGTTCCGTGCGCCGCTATGAAGATTTGCCCGTCAACGCCCGCAAATATCTGGAGCGCATGGCGCAAGTCACGGGCATTGCCCTCGGCATCGTCAGCGTCGGACCCAATCGCGACCAGACTATCATACTCGAAAATATTTTCTAGGAGATTTTTATGGCGAAAAATTTTCAGCAACAGACACTCGACGAGAACGAGCTTATCACCATTCGGCGCGAGAAATTGCGCGGCTTCGTCGAAAAGGGCGTCGAACCGTTCGGCACTCGCTTTGAAGTCACACATCACGCGGCGGACGTTCGCGCCCAATTCGGCGACATTGAAGGCGAGATCGACGCGGGCGAAGTTTCAGTTGCGGGACGGCTTATGGCCATTCGCGGGCACGGCAAGGCATCTTTCGCGACGATTGCCGACCGTAGCGGCTCAATCCAAATTTATTTTAAGCTAGACGTTCTCGGCGACGACAAATACGGCGAATTCAAGCTCCTCGACATCGGCGATATCATCGGTTTGCGCGGACAAGTCTTCAAGACGAAACGCGGCGAACTCACCGTTCGCGTCGAAGATTTTAAATTGCTGGCCAAGTCGTTGCGTCCTTTGCCCGAAAAATTTCACGGGCTTAAAGATGTGGAAATTCGCTATCGTCAACGCTACCTCGACCTGATTATGAATCCCGAAGTTCGCGACACGTTCTTAAAGCGCAACAAAGTCATCAAGTCGATTCGCAAATATCTGGACGAGCGCGACTTTTTGGAAGTGGCGACGCCTGTCCTGTCGACGATTGCAGGCGGCGCGGCGGCTCGACCGTTCGTCACTCACCATAACGCCCTTGACGCTGACTTGTATTTGCGCATTGCCACCGAGCTGAACTTGAAGCGGCTGATTGTCGGCGGCTTCGAGCGCGTCTACGAAATGGGCAGAGTTTTTCGCAACGAGGGCATGGACGTGCGCCACAATCCCGAATTCACGTCTGTCGAAATTTATCAGGCTTACGGCGATTACCGCGACTTGATTGAGATCACTCGCGGAATTGTCTGCGCGGCGGCCGAAGCAGTCAACGGCACGACGAAAGTCACTTATCAGGGCGTCGAGCTTGATTTGGCGAACACGCCGCAAATCAGCATGAACGACGCGGTTAAAAATAAGACCGGCAAAGATTTTCTCTCGTGCGCAACCGTCGACGAGGCGCGGGCAATGGCTGATTCAATCGGCGTGGTTTACGAAAAACGCTTCGGCATCGGCGGAATTTTGAACGCGGCGTTCGAGGCGAAAGTTGAGGATGATTTGATTCAACCGATATTTATCACGCACCACCCGACGGAAATTTCTCCGCTCGCCAAAAAAAATCCCAACGACCCGCGTGTCACCGACCGTTTTGAGTTTTTCGTTTACGGCCGCGAACTTGCCAACGGATTCACCGAACTCAACGACCCGATTGATCAGCGGGCGCGTTTCGAGGAACAACTTAAACAGCGCGAGGCCGGCGACGAGGAAGCTCACGTCATGGACGAAGATTTTATTCGTGCGCTGGAATTCGGTATGCCGCCGACGGGCGGGCTTGGCATCGGCGTCGACCGCCTGGTCATGTTGCTGACGGATTCGCCGTCAATCCGCGACGTGCTCCTCTTCCCCACCATGAAAGTTATTGCCGAATGATTTTTCCGCGACGTTCCACAAATAATGTTGCAAAATTTACGGCGTCGCGTTCGGACTTATCAATCACTCTGTAGACAAGGTGCGGACAAAAATAGCCCGTCTCGGAAAAGAGACGGGCGTGTTTTATTCCAGGTAGTCAACGGTTACGGGCTGACTATTCACCACGTTGCCGAAATTGTCTCTGCTCAAAAAAAACGCCCGCAAGCGTATGTTATACCAATGCTCGTGAAATTTTTGGGCGGTCTTTTTTTGCTCGTCAAGTACAAATTTCTTGCCCGCAAAACTATCAGAGCTTCCAATAACAATCCACTTCGTTCACCTCAAGCCAATTAATATTCGGTTGATTGAAAATCTAAACTGACAGGAGGATTTTTTTTGGCCAAGCAACTGAAGAAAACCAACGCCGCCAGAATTTTGGACGGGTTGAAAATTAATTACGAGCTGAAAACTTACGCGGTCGACGAGAACGATTTGTCTGCCGTGCACGTTGCCGAAATGTCCGGACTTGATATCGACATGATTTTTAAAACGCTGGTAGCTCGCGGCGACAAGTCGGGCGTAATTATGGCGGTTATCGGCGGCGGCGACGAACTCAACCTGAAAGCTTTGGCCGCGGCAAGCGGCAACAAATCCGTCGAGATGATTGCGCTTAAAGAACTTTTGCCGCTGACGGGTTACGTGCGCGGCGGTTGCTCGCCTTTGGGCGCGAAGAAAAATTATCCCGTGTACCTTGACAGCCGCGCCGTGTCGTTGAAAAAAATTTCAATCAGCGCGGGACTTCGCGGCATGCAAATTATCCTCGCGCCACAAGATTTGGTCAGAGCTGTGAACGCGACCGTTGCCGACTTGACAATAAAAAATCGTCCGTAACAAAATTTCTCGACGACGTACAATTTCTAAACAAATTATAATTCGCTCGTAATTGACACAGTGCGCAAAGTTCCATACAATTTAAATCAAAATTGCGCATTCAATATACCGGAAAGGAGAGTGAACGACGTGAAAAAATTTTTAATCGCTACTGCGGCAAGTCTCATGATTTTCGGCGGACAAGCAGACGTACAAGCCGCAACCGTCGACAGTTTGGACGAGCAAACCGTCGAGACACGCGAAATGAGCAAGTGGTCGCACTTCCGCGACAAACATATTCTCCACCGCGAAATCGAAAACGAACGCCGCGACCGCAAGGATTGGGAACGTCGGCACGGACATCATCGTCCGCCGCCGAGCCACGGTCATTACGGACCGCCGCCGCCTCCACCGCCTCCGCCGAGCCACGGTCATTACGGACCGCCACCGCCTCCACCGCCTCCGCCGAGCCACGGTCATTACGGACCGCCACCGCCTCCACCGCCTCCGCCGCGTTGGTAAAAATTTCAATCGAATTAAAAGCCTCCTCCGCATGGAAGAGGCTTTTCGATTTGAAATTAGGAATGATTACAAACTGCGTTCTTCGATAAGTTCAAAGCTCAGCTGGCGAAGTTTGGTGCTTGCGGCGGAAAGTTTCACGCGGACTGCGTCGCCGATATGGAAGCTCCTGCCGGTCGCGTTGCCGACAAGCGCGAATTCCCGCTCGACGAACGAATAATAGTCGCCGCCGATTTCCGCCGCACGAACCAGACCGTCAACGCCGTTGTCCAGTTCGACGAAGAATCCAAAATTAGTGACGCTCTCAATCACGCCGTCGAAGTTCTGTCCGACAAAACGTTGCATGAACTCGACGGCTTTTAAATCGGTCGTCTCGCGCTCAATGTCAATCGCCCGCCGCTCACGTTCGGAAGAATGCTTTGCAATCTCGTCAAGTCGTTTTGCCAAAGTCGGCAAATTCTGCGGCGTCTCCCAACTAGCCCGCAACATGCGATGGACGATTAAATCGGGGTAGCGGCGTATCGGTGAAGTGAAGTGCGTATAAAATTTTGCCGCCAGGCCGAAATGTCCCAGGTTCTCCGGCGAGTAGCGCGCCTGTTGCATCGTCCGCAGGGCGTAGCTCGTGATGATTTTTTCGGCGGGCAAATTCTTGACTTTCGACAAAATTTTTTGGAAATCACGCGGCTCAAGCTCGCGTCCGCCCGATGTCGCAACATGCAAACTGAAATGCGCCAGCAGTTGATTGAACGTCTCCACTTTTTCAGGCGACGGCAGCTCGTGCACGCGATATAGACTCGGAATTTTTTTTCGGAGCGTGTGTGCGGCGACAGTCTCGTTGGCAAGGAGCATGCATTCTTCGATAATCGACTCGGCGACGGTTTGCACGCGTTTGGTAATTTTAATCGGCTTGCCCGCGTCGTTTAGAAGTACTTTCAGCTCCGGCAAGTCGAAGTAGATTGCTCCGCGCTCGTCGCGAATTTTTTTCCGCAAGCCGTGAACTTTTTTCAGCGCGTGAAGATTTTCGGCACAGTCGGAAAGAATTTTATCGCCGTCGAGAAATTTATTTACCTGCGTGTAAGTCAGCCGCTTAAAAACGTGAATCACCGTCGGAAAAATTTTATAGTCGACGACATTGCCGGCCGCGTCAAGATTCATCTCGCACGCCATGGACAGACGGTCGACGCCCGCATTTAAACTGCAGATGCCGTTGGAAAGTTCGGTCGGGAGCATTGGAACAACTCTGTCAACGGGATAAATGCTCGTGCCGCGCTCGAAAGCCTCGTTGTCAAGCGCGGTGTACGGCCGCACGTAGTGACTGACGTCGGCAATGTAAACGCCTAAAAAAAATCCGTCGTCGCGTTCCTCGGCGAAAACTCCGTCGTCCAAATCTTTAGCGTCTTCGCCGTCAATCGTGACGATTTTCAAGTTGCGGCGGTCAAGGCGTCCGGCAATCTCGGCGTCAGTCGGCTCAAGTTCGATTCGCGACGCTTGAGCCTGAACATCGGGCGGGAAGTCGTCTTCGACGCCGTGAGCACGCAAAACCGCCAGCACGTCCACGCCTGGCGAATTCTCCTTGCCCACAACTTCGACGACTTCGCCGCGCAACGGTTGCCACGAAATAATTTTGACGACAACTTTTGTTTTGGGCTCAAATTTTTCTTTGAAATGCGGCAGAATAATTTTTTTGTCGATACGTTTATCATCGGGCATAACGGCGTTCTTTTTGCCGAATTTCGACAGCGTGCCGACGATAATTTGATTTTTGCGCTCCAAAACTTCGACAACAGAACCTTCGCGACGCGAGCCGTACTGTTCGATTACGCGAACTTTGACGCGGTCGCCGTTCAACGCGCTGCCCAATTCCTCCGCGCCAATAAAAATATCCGCGCCGCCGTCTTCGGGCGCGACAAAGCCGAAGCCCTTGAGATTAACGCTGAGTTTGCCGACGACATACACGGGCTTTTTAAAATGCGGGGCGACGATAAAATCTTCATACGGGTCGAAAAATTTTTTGCGTCTGCTCATGACAAAGCCACGACCGCAAATTTTGCCGCCGCCTCCGCAGTAACCGTGCCGTCCGCCGTTTGAACCGTTGCACGCATGGCGATAATGTTGCGCCGTTGTGATTCTTGCCACGCGGAAATTTTCAGCTCCTGCTCAATCGGCGTGGGAAATTTGTAACGGACTTCAAGCCGTCCCGTCAATGCACGCTCGTTATATTTTCTGTCGATGAATTTGCACATGGCCTCATCTAGCATTGTCGAGAGTATGCCGCCGTGCGCCGTGCCCTCGTAACCTTCAAACTCACGTGGCAAAATTTTTTTCGTCGTCAATCGTTCGCCGTCAAAGTCAAACGTCAAGTGCAAACCAATCGGATTTTTTTCCCCGCAAGCAAAACAGTAATCGTCCGCCATAAAATCAGCTCCTTTGGAAATTATTCGAGTCAGCTCAATTTTGATACGCGCCGCTATCTGAAGCCCGGCAGTTGAATTATAACCGCGAAGCTCAATAAAAAACACAGGCCGAGCGTCAGCGCACACACGACGAAATATTTTACGTACACGCCAAGCGTCACGCCCAGGAAGCTCCACGCGACGAAAAATAATATCGGCATGTGCAGATAGTAAACTGCGTACGACGTTGCCGATAAATTTTTTAACGGCGGCGACGTGAAGTTCAGCTTTTTAAAAAACAGACTCGTCAGAAAAAATACTGATGAGACCGTAAACGTCGCCTGACAAATTGCGTTGAGCCAAATTTTTTCTGTCGTGCCGAGCTGCGCGAATACAAAGCCGAATCGTTGCAAAATGTACACCGCGCCAAATATCACGAACGCCGCGCCCCAACTCCGCAGTGCGGGAACGTAGCCGCCGTCGGTAAACCATTTCTGCCGCCAAGCAAATGCTCCCGCAAAAAATATCGCAATGTAAGTCGGCACGCGCACCGGTTGCAAAACTAAAATGTAGGCAAAAAATTTCCACGTGTCCGGCGGCATGTGCGTGCTGATTAAACCGATTGTCACAGCCGCCGTAAAAAATATCGCCGCGAAAAATTTCAACGTCGGCGATTGTTTTGTTCGTGTCAAAATTTTCGGGAAGAGGTCGCTCACCCAGACCAACAGCCCGTAAAGTGCCGTCAATGCTCCCAGATACCAATATTGCGCCTGTTGATAGAACACGCCCCAAAACAGCGTTGTGTAAAATTCGCAGAAGGTTATCGGCGCGTGACGGCTGGCCAAGATTATGTACGTTACGAGCGGCGCGATAAACATTGCTCCGAAAATCCACGGCAGAATTATTCGCACGAGTTTGCCGCGCCAAAATTTTTTCACGCCGTGCCGAGCCAACGACATCAATCCGAAATAACCCGACACGAAGAACATCACGGGCATGATAAAAATATCCGCCCAGCAAACGAAAACCGTCGCCGAAAATTGCGGGTCTGCCGCGTCGACGACGTACCACCACTCCGGCGCGTAAGCCATGTAACACATTGCCGCGTGAAACACGACCATAAGCCAGATTATGAACCATTTTAAATTGTCCAATGCGTAAATGCGCGAGTTCATGTCAGCTGCTACTTAAAACATAGTCACTTATAGACAATTATCTGTTGTGTCTATGTCAAGATGAATTGGGCAGACCTCACAGTTC
>CAMZDU010000044.1 GCA_947305445.1 uncultured Selenomonadales bacterium | reverse complement strand
ATAGTTCCTCGTCCTTTTTTATCTTGCCTTTGTATTTCCTCAAGCCGTATATCCTACAGGAAAGTCTATGAATGTCAACTTTTTTAGGTACTGTTAGTTCATTCCCCATGTCAGGGGCTTCTGATTTTCAATTAAATATTTTCGGCTCGACATTAACTGTCGCAAGGTCTGACGAACACTTGTTGCCTCAAACATTTAACAAAATCAGCAACGCGACTTTCGTCGTGGCCGGTGCCTCGGCTACTACTACTTCAGGCTCATGCCGGCCGTAGATACTTTTAACCCGTACTGCAACTTTCATGGCGCGTTTTCGGTAAGTTAAGATTGACCGCTTACAGATAATCCCACGGGCTGACAGGCTCGCCGTTAAGTCGAACTTCAAAATGACAGTGCGGGCCGGTTGAATTGCCGGTGGAGCCGCAATAAGCGACGACTTCGCCTTGCCCGACAGATTGCCCGACGCCGACAGCTAAGCTTTCGTTGTGGCCGTAAAGAGTGACGATGCCGCCGCCGTGGTCAATCATAATTGTGTTGCCGTAGCCGCCAATCCAGCCCGCTTCGATTACGACGCCGCTTGCCGCCGCGTGAATGGGCAAGCCGTAGTCGCCGCCGATGTCAAGTCCGCTGTGGAATCTTGCGTTGCCGAAGATGGGATGAGTGCGCCAGCCGAATTCTGAAGTTATCGGGCCGCTGATTGGCCAAATCATACCTCCGCCAAAACTCTGCATGACATAGCCGCCGTTGTCGTCGGGAACGAATTCTACGTTGCCGGCACGTTGAGCCGCCAATTCGGCTTGACGTTGACGTTCTAGCTCGCGACGATGTTCTTCCTCTTTCTGCTGAATAAGCCGCGCAACTTCGGCCGACGAGGCAATCATCTCGTCATACTGTCTGTCGTAAACATCTTTGTCGTTTTGCATGAGATCAATAAGTGCTTGCTGTTTGGCGGATTTTTCAAGTTTGACTTCCATGGCCTCGGCAGCTTTGTCGGCAAGTTCGGTTTGAATGCGGCGGTCGGCTTCAAGCTGTTTGCCGACTTCCTTAATCTCGTGCTGATATTGCAAAACATTGGCGACAAGTTCGGAGTCGCGAATCATCACGCGCTTAAGCAAGTCCATGCGCGTCAAGAAGTCGCCGAAATCCTGCGCACCGAACAAGACGTCCAGATACGAAATTTGCCCGTTGATATAAATGTCGCGCACGCGTTTTTCAAGAATGCCGTGCTTTTTGTTGAGTTCGGCGGTGACTTCGGTGAGTTTGGTTTCATTCTCGTCAATGCGGTAAAGCGTCTCATCGAGTTCGGATTGCCGCTCCTCGTAAACCGCGGTAGCTTCCGCCGCGTCCGCGTCGAGTTGTCGTTTAAGTTCGGAGACCGAATCAATTTTGACTTGAATAAGTTCAGCCGCCGCACGAGCCTTTTCGGCCGCCTGTTCGTAAGCCGCCTGCTCCTCTTGAAGCTGTTCTATTTCGTCGTCGTCAGCCAGCGCGGGTGAAGTTGTAAGGAAAATTATCAACGCTACGCAAATCACGAAAAAATTTTTCATTACAAATTCCTCATTCCAAATATTGAATTCAAACTTCCATGAATCGTTTCAGCGAGACGGTGCTACCCAAAATTCCGATAAACACTCCTGCGCCGCACAAAGCTATCGTCAAGTAGTTCATGAACGGATATTGCTCGACCATTGGGAAAAAAGTCAGCGATTCGTAAATTTTCGTGACCATGGCCGAATAGAAACTGCGCAGAGCCAACGCGCTTACACCGCCGCCGATTATGCCCAGTCCGACGCCTTCCAGTATGAATGGCCAACGGATAAACCAATCAGTCGCGCCGACGTATTTCATGATTGCAATTTCTTTGCGGCGGGCAAAAACCGTCAGCCGAATCGTGTTGGAGATTATAAACACCGTCGCGCCGAGGAGCAACGCCATCAATATCAGCCCGAAAAATCTTATCAGATGAGTCAGCTCGAAGAGATTGGCGGCAACGTCTTGGCCGTATTTAACCTCGTCGACACCGTAAAGATCGGCAATGGCGGCGGCAGTCTTTTTAACGTCGTCGGCACTTTTAACCGTGATTTGAAATGAATTCGGCAGCGGATTTGATTCGCCGAGCGCGTCGAGAATTTTTTTGTTCTCGCCGAGTCGCTCTTGCAAAATCTGCAGAGCTTTTTCACGCGGCACGTATTCGATTGTCGCAACGCTCTTCATGTCGCGGGTCATGCGTTCAATTTCTTTGCGGCCGGCTTCGGGAAGGTCGTCGTTTATGTAAACGGAAATTTGCACTTGACTTTCTAGCGACGAGGCCATCTTGTTCATGTTCATAACCAGAACCAAGAAGACGCCCAATACGAACAACGACACGGCCACCGTCCCGATTGACGCAAAAGTCATCCACCGATTGCGAATCATCGACAAGAGCACTTCGCGAAAATAATATTCAATCGTTTGAATCTTCATCAGACCACTCCCGATTTTTTAATTCGCCGTCGATTATAACAGAAAAAATTTTTTTGACATGAAATTTTTTTGCAAGAGTGCGGCGCGGCAATCGTTCGCGGCTCGGAGCAACTCGTTGCAAAAATTTTGGCAAACTTCATGGCGGAAGAAAAATTTTGTGCTATAATTTTTTGAACATGTGCGAAGGGAGGATTGTTTGCCGTGAAATTAACCTCAATGCTCGTCAAGTGGAATCCGCTGAAATATTTGGGAATTTTCGCGGGTTGCTTGGTTGCCGCAAGTTCAATCAACCTGTTCGTGGTGCCGAGCAATTTGCTGACGGGCGGAGTAACCGGTATTGCAATTATTTTTTATTTTTTGGCGGGACTGCCAATCGGTGTGCAGACGCTCGCTTACAACGTGCCGCTGTTGATTGCGTCGTATAAATTGCTCGGAAAAAAATACACGATTGACGTCGTAATAGGCACGCTGATGTTTTCGTTCGCGCTGGACGCCACGAAATTTTTGTCAGTTTACACGCCGACGCAAGACTTGATGCTCGCGGCGATTTACGGCGGAATTTGCAACGGAGTCGGCTACGGCATCGTCTTTCGCATGAACGGTTCGACCGGCGGCTTTGACATACTTGGCGCGATTTTCAAAAAATATTATTCAATGGAAATCGGCTCGGTTATCTTCGCGTTCAACTGCGTAATTGTCGGAATAGCCGGCGGACTTTTCAGCATAAACTCCGCAATGTTTACGCTGATTTGCATGTATATCACTTCGCAGATGACCAACAAAGTTATCGACGGCCTCAACCAGCGCAAAGCGATTTTGATTGTCTCCGACAGGGCCAAAGACATTGCCGACGGAATTATCGCCGACATCGGCCGCGGCGTCACGTTCCTAAACGGCGAAGGCGCGTATACCGGTGATCCGAAAAAAATTGTTATGGTCGTCGTCAGCATGACGCAAATTGCAAAAATAAAAATCGTCGTCAATGCCGTCGACCGTAACGCGTTTATGCTGATTTTGGCCGCCAGCGAGGTTATGGGGCGCGGCTTCACTCGTCCGGGTCGACAAAACGTAAAATTCCGAAAAGACAGCAACATAAATCCCGAAGTCGAACAACGCATTCAAGATGCTCTGGCCAATCACGGCGACGATTGAAACGTTCACCGACCAAAAAAAATTCCCGTTGCCTGCGGGAATTTTTTTCTTGCATAAAACACGTCAGCTGTCAACGCAAAGACCTGACCTCAATCCGAAGCTACGCTACAATAACCTCGCGTTGCTGCGTATGCCCTGGCGCGATTGTCAGTACAGTTAGTGTTCGGCGAAGGCAAGTCTCTGCGTTGACAGCTGAAACTTGTCAAAATTTATGGCGGAGAGTGAGGGATTTGAACCCTCGGTACGCTATCAACGTAACACACGATTTCCAGTCGTGCTCCTTAAGCCGCTCGGACAACTCTCCGCGACTTGCGCAGTTTATCATTCAAGTTGTGCGCTGTCAAGAATTTTTTTTGCAATCCGTCACTGCAGAGCCTTGATTATCGTCAAAGTATTAGACAACATTCGGTCGACATAATCGAGCAAATTTTCCGGTTTGGCTTCGCCGGTGACAATCGGGTCAAGTTCAAAGATTTGCGCGCCGGTCTCGCGGGCTATGGTTTCGGCGGCCTTAGGCGAGTATTGCGGCTCGGTGAAAATTATTTTGACGGGCAGTGCGTTTATTTTTTCAATCGTCTCGGCAAGCTCCTGCGGCGTCGGTTCGGTACCCGGTTCGCGCTCCACAACTGCCGCAACGTTTAGCTTAAATTCCGACGCCAGATACGGGAAGGCCTCGTGGAAAGTAACAACGTCCTTGTTCTGTAGCATGTCCATTGACAGATGCATTTCGTCGCGCAGTGTCGTCAGCTCGTCAACATATTCCAGCGCGTGCATTCGATACTTATCGGCGCGTTCGGGGTCAAGTTCGCTAAGCTTCGACAAAATATTTTTTACCTGTTGAATCGAATAAGTTACGCTAAGCCACACGTGCGGATTTGGGACGCCGTCCTCCATAATCGGGACAATCTCCGGAGAATCGGACGCGTCGATAATTTTCAAGTCGGGTCGCGCCTCGATAACTTTGTCGAGAAAATTTTCCATGCCCAGGCCGTTGACGACAAAAATATCTGCCGTCTCCAAAATTTTCATGTCTTCGGGCGTCAGCTGATAATCGTGCAGGCAACCGGTCTGCGGCGGCGTCAAGTTCACGACCTCGACGCCATGCACGCCGCGAGTTATGTTAATCGTGTCCAAGTACATTGGATAAAACGACGTGACGATTTTTAAATTGTCGTCGTCTTTTTTGTCGGAACCGCAACCCGTCAGCGTGAAGGTCAGCATAATCAGCGCGAGACAAATAATTTTTTTCACGTCGTGCACCTCACGATAACCAATCGGCAAGCAGAGCAATCGCTATGATAATTGTAATGACTATTCCGCTTACGCCGCAAATGGCAAGCAACCACTGAATGTAATCTTTGTCCATAACGTCAGCTCCAATATTCCTCCGCCAATTTTTTGAACAACGGCAAGGAACGTTCAATCGTCTCGGTCTTTATGCAGTAGGCGGCGCGGAAATATCCGGGCGCACCGAAGTCCGCGCCCGGCACGAGCAGTAAGTCATATTTTTTCGCACGCTCGCAGAAAGCATAATCGTCCGCCTCCAAAGCCTTCGGGAACAGATAGAACGCGCCTTGAGGCTTGACGCACTCGAAGCCGGCCGCAATCAATCCGTCGTAGAGAAGTTTGCCGTTGCGCTCGTAGGGAGTGATGTCGACCGCCTTGCCCGCGCATTTTGCGACGACCAGTTGCCACAGGCTCGGCGCGTTGACGTGAGTTAAAACTCTGGCCGCGCCCGCGACCGCTCCAAAAATTTTGTCGAAGTCGGCAATGGAATTCGGCACGACGATATAACCGATGCGCTCGCCGGGCAACGAGAAACTTTTGCTGTAGGAGTAGCAAACCAGCGCGTTCGCGTAGAAGTTGGGAACCCAGGGCACGTCCACGCCGTAAGCCAGTTCGCGATAAGGTTCGTCGCAAATCAAAAATATCGGATGACCGAATTGTTCCGAACGCGCCTTAAGCATTTCGGCAAGCTTTGCAATCGTCTGCTCGGAGTAGACTGCGCCGCTCGGATTGTTCGGAGAATTTATGATGACGGCTTTGGTTTTCGCGTTCAAAAGTTTGTCGAAGTCGTCGAAGTCAATCTGCCAATCTTCGGGGCGCGGCTTGACAACTTTAAGCTCGGCACCGACCGACTCGACGAAACATTTATATTCGGGAAAATACGGTGCAAACGTGATGAACTCGTCGCCGGTCTCCGCCAAAGCTTTAAAGCAACTCGTGATTGCCGCCGCCGCGCCGCTCGTGACGAAAATATTTTTGCCCGCGCAGTCCATGCCGAAGCGTGCTTTAATGCTCGCGGCAAGTGCCGCACGAACTTGAGGATTGCCCGGCGCGACGGTGTAGCCGTGAACGGCGGAAGGCTCGCTGTTCTGCAGAATGTCAATCGCGGCGTCGCGCACGAAGTCGGGCGTCGGCACGTTCGGGTTGCCCAGGCTGAAGTCAAAAATATTTTCTTCACCGACCTCGGCGGCTCGTTTGCGTCCAAACTCAAAAATCGTGCGGATAGTCGACTTCTTCGTGCCCAGCTCGTACATCTTGGCTGATACCATGTAAAAATCACCCCTCAATTAAATCGTTATGTGTAAATTGTCAACATTAAAACAGACGTAATAGTTGCCGAAAAAAATTTTTTCTAAAATAATTTTTCAATATAAATATTTTCTTCGCCGTCAAGTCAATATCCTGCCGAGGCAGATATTTCGCCGGGGTGCGGGCGGTAGTGGACGCATAAATACAACGCCTTGACATAGTTCGCACGCTGTGATAGACTTTGCCGCGTTAAGCAGGAGCCGGCGCTTCTCACCCGTCGACCTTAAATGTGTTGACGCGGTTGCAAAAGTTTTTTTTTGGTGAGAATCGCGGGTGGCTTATAAGCCGCCTTTATTTTTTCCGACGCGCCGCGGGAGGTGTATTTCAATTAGTAGAGACAGTTTGAGAATCAATGAGGAAATTCGTATTCGCGAGGTTCGTGTGACCGACGCGAACGGCGAACAGCTCGGCGTCATGCTCACACGGGACGCGCTTAAACTTGCCGAGGACAAACATCTGGATTTGGTCGAAGTCGCACCCAAAGCCAGACCGCCTGTCTGCCGCATTATGGACTTCGGCAAATATCGTTATGAGCAACAAAAGCGCGAAAAGGAAGTCCGCAAGAAGCAGAAAATCATCACGATCAAGGAAGTCAAACTTCGCCCCAATATCGAGCAGCACGACTTTGAAGTCAAGCTCAAAAACGCCCAACGTTTTATCGAAGAGGGCAACAAAGTTAAAGTCACAATTATGTTCCGCGGGCGCGAACTCTCTCACCCCGAACTCGGCAGCGAAGTCTTGACTAAGCTTGCCAAGGCTCTCGAAGAGGTCGTGACCGTCGAACGTGCCGCCAAACTTGAAGGCAAAAATATGACGATGATTCTCTCTCCTAAGGCACAAAAGGCGCAAAAGACAAAGAAAACTACACCGACAAAAGGAGGGGACACTGGTGCCCAAAATCAAGACTCATCGCGCAGCAGCTAAACGATTTCACGTGACCGGTAGCGGCGAATTTAAACGCAACAAAGCTTACAAAAGTCACATACTGGAAAAGAAAACCCGCAAACGCAAGAGAAATCTCCGCAAGGCGACGCTTGCTTCGGCGGCAGATCGCGCACGCGTGAGGAAAATGCTTCCTTACTGCAATTAGGAATTAGGAATTAGGAATTTGAAATTGGGAATGATTACGTTGCAAATTTAATTCCTCATTCCT
>CAMZDU010000043.1 GCA_947305445.1 uncultured Selenomonadales bacterium | reverse complement strand
AGGTAATCCTACGGGAGGAAACTTAAAATACAAACTTCTCAAGAATCTCCCGCCTTGCGGTGAGAGGTTCAAAACAGGAGTGATTTACTTGACCGAATCGAAGGAACTGACTGCCAAAGAAGTTTTGAAAAAGTATGACGCCGAATCAAACACCATGGAATACACCGGAGCTATGGCTCGTGTCATTTCCGCGCTGGCGATAAGTTTTTCCGTATTCCAAATTTACACGGCAAGTTTCGGACTTCTGGACGCACAAATTCAGCGGGCAATTCATCTGGGCTTCGGCTTATGTTTGTCGTTTCTGCTTTACCCGACGCGAAAATCTTGGCGGCGGGACAAACTTCATCCGCTCGATGCAATTTTGTCGATCGCGGGCGCGGCGACACCCGCCTATATCGTAATCAATTATCGCGAACTTATTTTGCGAGCGGCATTGCCCACGCCGACGGACGTAATTGTCGGCACAATCGGAATTATTTTGGTAATTGAGGCGGCGCGACGAGTGGTCGGCATTCCGATGGTATGCGTCGTGTTATTTTTTATCGGCTACGCGTTTGCCGGACCGTATATGCCGGGCGTGCTGGCTCACCGCGGATTGACAATCGATTACTTCGTCAGTCACATCTACTTCACGACGGAAGGTATCTTCGGCATACCGCTGGGCGTGTCGTCGACGTTTATATTTCTGTTTATTTTGTTCGGCGCGTATCTTGAGGGCACGGGCTTGGGAAAATTTTTTATCGACGTGGCCAATGCGGTAGCCGGTTGGGCGAGCGGCGGTCCGGCAAAAGTTGCCGTGCTCTCCAGCGGGCTTATGGGCACTGTCAGCGGCTCGTCGGTGGCAAACGTCGTCGGCACCGGCTCGTTGACGATACCAATGATGAAAAAGCTCGGCTACCACAAAAATTTTGCGGGCGCAGTCGAGGCGGCGGCTTCCACGGGCGGACAACTCATGCCGCCGGTTATGGGTGCGGCCGCGTTTTTAATGGCGGAGTTCGTCGGCGTGCCTTACGTCGAAATTGTCAAGGCGGCCGTCATTCCCGCGTTCCTGTACTTCGCGGGCGTGTGGCTCGGCGTGCACTTCGAGGCTCAGCGCAACAACTTGAAAGGCCTGCCGCGTTCCGAATTACCCAAGCTCGGTGAACTGCTCCGAACACGCGGACACCTGGCAATCCCGCTGATTGTAATCGTCTGGCTTTTGGTGAGCGGTTATACGCCGATGCGTGCGGCACTTGTGGCGATAATTTTGTCAATCGTCGTGAGCAGTTTGAAATCGGCGACGCGCATGTCTCCCGCGGCAATCCTCAAAGGTCTCGAAACAGGCTCACGAAATGTTTTGGGAGTGCTGGTCGCGTGCGCGGCGGCGGGAATTATAATCGGCGTCGTCACGAAGACGGGTGCCGGTCTCAAGCTCGCGTCGGCTCTGCTGGATTTGTCCGACGGCATGATTTTGCCGAGCATGTTTTTGACAATGATTACGGCGATACTCCTTGGCATGGGCGTGCCGACTACGGCAAACTACGTCATCACCTCGACGATAGCCGCGCCCGCGCTGGTTCAAATGGGCGTGCCGGTTTTGGCGGCGCATATGTTCGTCTTCTACTTCGGCATAATCGCGGACGTGACACCGCCGGTAGCTCTGGCGGCTTACGCGGGTTCAGGCATCAGCGGCGGCAACGCACTTAAAACCGGAGTCAACGCGTCGAAGTTGGCGATAGCAGCGTTTATAATTCCGTATATGTTCGTGCTGAATCCGGGACTGTTGCTCCTCCACGGCGTATCGATTATTTTGGTGCTCGCGCTGATTACGGCCGTCATCGGCATGGTCGCATTAAGCTCGTCGCTCATCGGCTACTTGGCCGCACCGCTGAAAACTTTCGAGCGCGTGATATTATTCGCGGGCGGACTGATGATGATTAAGCCGGGCATTGTCTCCGACTTTGCGGGCGTGGCAATCTTCGCGACAATTTTGTTTTTGCAGTTGCGCCGAAAAAAATCGTGACGCTTGAAGAATCGCCGAAAATTTTTTTGTACGCAGTCGTGTCAATCGTCTTGGCAATTCAATTCCTCTAAAAAAAATTTTTCACCGAAATGCGCCGTAAGAAGTTTGGAAGGCGATTGGCAGTCGAATCTTTCCGCCGCAAACTTTGGCTTTGAAAGAATTTCTCCTGCCCGCTAAATTATTCCGAAGCGTCAAAAGGATATTTCCGGCGTTAACAGAAAGATAACTTCAATGCGATGCTGTTCGCACGGATTAAACGATTGGAAGGCGTGACGACATGGACGCAAAAATTTTGAACGGAATGCTTCTCGGTTTGGCGGTCGGCGATGCGCTGGGCGTGCCGGTCGAATTTGAATCGCGTATAACTTTGAAGTCTGACCCCGTAACGGGCATGCGCGGCTTCGGCTCGTGGAATCAACCGGCCGGAACTTGGTCCGACGACACGAGCTTGACCGTGGCGGCAATGGAAAGTATCTCGCGGCGACGCAAGATTGATTACGTTGACATCATGAGAAATTTTTTGCACTGGTACGAGCACGGCAACTTCACGGCCAACGGCGAACGCTTCGACATCGGCAACACGACTCGTTCAGCAATCATTCGCTTTGCCCGAAAACTTTTGCCGGCCGACAAATGCGGCGCGATCGAAGAATCTTCCAACGGCAACGGTGCACTGATGAGGATTTTGCCCGCGACGACATATCTTTTCGCCACACGCGGAAAAATTGCCGCCGACGAGTTGAAAATTATTCACGAGTTCTCCGCGCTCACTCACGGGCACATCATCAGCCAAATTGCTTGCGGAATTTATTCGCTGATTGCCGCGCAACTTTTAGGCGGAAAAAATATTTCGGAGGCCTTCGCGCTGGGCATGGACGACGCCAAAAATTTTTACGGCACCGCGGAGGCGTTCGAGCACTTTTCGCGGCTCTGCGACGAAAATTTTGCCGCGTTGCCGGAGGAAAAAATTTCTGCGGCGGGTTACGTCGTGTGCACGTTGGAGGCGGCTTTGTGGTGTCTGCTAAACACTGACGATTATAAATCGCTCGCGCTCAAGGCCGTCAATCTCGGTGAAGACACCGACACGACTGCAGCTGTTGCCGGCGGGCTTGCGGGAATTTTCTACGGCGTCGAGGCAATTCCCGACGAATGGCTTACCGTTCTGAAACGACGCGATTATCTCGAAAAAATTTGTGCTGACTTCGCCGCGTCAATTATGTAAATCAAAATCCCCGGTCGTCTGCTTGCCGCAAAACTGCCGGGGATTTTTTGTGCGTGTAAAAATTTATCGTCCGTAAAATTATTTGAGAACTTTGTTTGCGCCTTCGTTCATTTTGATAAAGTCCATGGCTTCGAGTGCGTTGGCCTTGGTGATGTTTTTGCCGGCCGAGTGAGCCGCCGCAATTTTGTCTACGTTGTCGAAAATGGCCTTGGTGATTTTTTCGCCGAGAGCCGCGTCGATTTTATCGTTTGCAATGAGAATTGCCATGACGCTGACAGTCTGAACTTCTTCGTCAAAGCCCTGGTAAGTGCCGACGGGTACGGTAGTTTTCGTGTAGAACGGATACTTCTCGGAGAGAATTTTTATCTGCTCGTCGTCGATGGGCAAGAGGCGAATTTTGTTTTGCGCGGCAACGTCTTGCACGGAGGCCGTAGGATAACCTGCCGTCACGAACGCCGCATCAACGGTGCCGTCTTTAATCGCGTAAGCACCTTCGGCGAAGGAAAGGAATTGTTCTTCCACGTCGTCATAAGTGATACCGTAAGCTTCGAGAATCTGGCGAGCGTTGGCCTCCGCACCGGAGCCGGCCGCACCGACTGCAACGCGTTTGCCTCTAAGATCGTTAATGGATTTGATACCCGAATCTTCGCGCACGACGAATTGACATGTTTCGGGATATAGCGACGCGATACCGAAGAGATTTTCAACTTTGCCGCTGTCTTTAAACATTTCCTGTCCGTTGACGGCGTAATAAGTTATGTCGTTCTGTACGATTGCGAGTTCAACCTGCTTGTCTTTGAGCATGTTGATATTGGCAACGGACGCGCCGGTAGATTGCGCACTGGCATTCATGCCGTTTTTGTTCAAAACTTCGGCTATTGCTCCGCCGATTGGATAATAAGTGCCTGCTGTTCCACCGGTGGCGATGTTAATGAATTGCTCTTTTTCGCCGCCGCCGCAACCCGCAATGCCGACCGCCAACGCCAAGGCACATACGACCGTTGCGATCCGCCTAAAAATTTTGGGCAACCTCATGATGAAACACTCCTCTCGATAAATGGGGAAAAATTTTTTCGTGCGAATTATAACATACAGTTACCATTGCGACAAGGTTTGTTAAAGATAATCTGAAAAATTTTGCCGAATCGTCGCGGCAGAAAATTTCGACCGTCAGACATGCCTTTGTGATTGCGCGATAAAATTTTCCAGCTCCGCAATGTAAGTTTTGTCCTCGCGAATAATTTTTTCCAACTTCGAGACCCGACCGAGGTTTTCGATAAGTCGGACGCGATAAAGATTTCCCGTGTTGAAAAGCAGTGCCGCCAACGCGACGATGTCTTCGCCGGAAAACTCTTCGCGAACAATCTCGTCGAACTCGTGCGCGGGAGTTTGTTCGTACATGTAAAGAATATAATTTAAAATTTCATTTAACAATCGTTCCAACACCAAATATTTCATGTTTGGATTCTGGCGGAAAAAATCCCTTCCGCTCAAAAATTCGTCGAGATGAGCAAAAGATTTCGTCAATGCTCGTACGTACTTACGAAAATATTTGCCGCCTTTGTCCGCCGTGTGTGAAATTGATTCTTCGGTGAGCCTGTAGTAGTTGACGACATTTGGCACGAGAACAAATTTTTTCGCCGTGAAAGCCAAACAGCTCGTGAAGATAAAATCTTCGGCTATTGTGGAAGTGGCGAAGGTAATTTCATTGTCGACGACAAAATCTCGACGAATGAGTTTCGACCACAAATTCCACAAAAAACCGACTTCGTTGTATATTCGCACGCGCTCGGAAAGATTTTCGGTCAACAACGTCGGCTGTGTGACAAATTCGCCGCTACGCCACGTGAACGGTTGAAGTTGTCTGCGGAAGTCGGTATCATTCCAAAATTTGTCGGGCACTTCGTAATATCTTTCGCAAGCGACAACATCGGCGTCAAAATTTTTGGCAATGTTATAAAGCTCTTCAAAAGCCGTCGGTGTGATTGTGTCGTCGGCATCCAAAAAAGAAATATACTCTCCGCGTGCGAATGGCAAACCGACGTTCCTGGGCACGCCACCGCAACCGGAATTTTTTTTCGTGTGCGTGAGTTTAAGTCGCTCGCCAAATTTTGGCGCGTAATTTTCGACGACTGCGCGGCTTGAGTCGGTGGAGCAGTCGTTGACAACGATAACCTCAAAATCTTGGAACGTCTGCGCCAAAATGCTGTCAAGACATTCGCCGACATATTTGTCCGCGTTGTACATTGGAATTATCACGGAGATTGCGGGCAGTTCTTTCACGACAATCACTCCTCGTCTTCGGTAAGTTTGTGTTGGCCGAGCATCGTCGTCAACGTGGCGCGTGTGAATTTGTACGCGGCGGAGGAAAAATCCTGCGCGGCGTCGTAACGATTTGACGGCGCGTTTATTATACCGCAAAAAGTATCGTAAAACATGTCGTTGGTAAAATATTCTGCGCGGCGACAGTCGAGCGTCGAAACTTTTTCGGGGAAAATTTTTTCGTAAGCGGACGACACATAAACAAACATCGGCACACGCAACATCTCGAATCTGAAGACGTCGGGGTTGTGCGAAATTTCTAAGTCTTCGCCGTGGTCGGAAAAATAAATCATCGCCTGCAAATTTAAATTTTCTTTGGCGTAGTCGAAAATCTTCGACAGCACGAAGTCGGTATACAAAATCGAATTCGCGTAGCTCGGAGCCGCCAACATCATTCCAGTGCCGTCGCTCGTGACCCATTTTTTAAATCGTCGCGGATAGCGGCTGTTGTAGTAAATGTGACTGCCCATCAAGTGGAAGACGATAAAATTATTTTCATTCGGATTGACGCACTTGAAAAACTTCAGCAACACTTCGTCCTCCAGCTCGGAGAAGTCGAACGCGTCGTCAGTCCAATCGGAAACGTCAGCTGTCTTCGCTACCAAAGTTATCGCGCTGTCGAATTCGCCGTAACGGCCTTGATTGCTGAACCAATAAGTTTTGTAACCGGCTTTGCGTGCGGCGTCGACGATTGAGACCGAATCGAAAAATTCTTTGTCGTTGTATTGACTTTGCTCGGTCAATGCGCGTTGGAGCACGGGCACCGTTTGCGTCCACGAGGCGTAAACATTTTTGAAGACGATAAATTTTCCGTCGGCGGGCGTCAAGTTGGGAGTGTTCTCCGGCGTCGCGGAGTAATCGGGATTAATTTTTGCGTCGGCAGGAAGATTTTCATTGCGCATTACGCCTTGCGCGTTGCCAATGAAATCCAACCACGGTGTATTGTCGAAGGGGAAGTCGGGATTGTAAGCGTGCATGTAAGTTCGGCTCGCGCTCTCGCCGATGACGAAAATAACGGTGCCGTTGACTTTGGCGGGCAAAGCGTTCGCGGCGTCGATTTCCAAATCGGTCAGACGGGCGGCGCGATCTTTCGAGTACAGCTGAGTTTGTTCGGCATAATCGGTGACAGTTTTCCAAAGTCCGGCCATTGAAGTTTGCGGCGCGTAATAAATCAGCGCGGCGAAACTGCAAAACATGGCAATCGCGGCGGCGGCAATTCGTTCCGTGTCGACCGTCAACGTCTGCAAAAATTTTTTGTGCGACTTGTAGTCCAACTGCATCGCAAATCCGACGAGCAGGACAATTATCGTAGCAGTCGGCAATCCTATCATTGCGCGGATAAATTCGCCCGCCTCGTGCCAATTTGTCAGATAAATTGCCATGAGTGACGCCGGCGACAAACAATGCCACGTCATGCAATAGTAAATAACCTCGACCAGCGGAATCAGTCGGAAGGTTAAATTCAACGCGCAAATTATTTTTGGCGAACGAAAAATTATCAGCGCGCCCGTCAAAAAAATAAAAATCGCCGTGCCGACAGCGAAGTCGTAATAAATCAGCGACATGAACCATTGCCGCTGATAAGTCCACGTGTAAAGCAGAGGAAACGTCGCGCACCAGGCGAGGCCTGTCAATAAATTCGGCAGGTGTCGGCGGTTAAATATCTCCGTGCCCGACGCGTACTGAATCAGACACAAAAGCGCGACTGTCACAGGTATCGGCGGCAAAAAATATTGCGGCGCGGCGGGTTGGCCTATGTCAATGTAAAACACTTCGCACAGGTAATAATACAGCCCCGCGCACAGTAAAAATTTTTTCGAGTCGGACATGCAGATCTCTTTTCCGAAATTTTGTAAACGGCAATGATTTTACCCCGCAGAAAATGTTATGTCAAACTCGATAATTCGCTTTATTCTCTACTGAAATTTTATCCAAAAATAGGCGAGAAAACCCCCGATTCTATAAGCGGGGAATGAATCGCCAATTGACTTTGTAAACTCAAAAAGATATATTCTGATTGTGGAGGACTACCACGTTAAAAAAGTGTAATCAATATCAACGGTACGTGACTTGCCAACAGTGTAACCGTTTCGCAGTGGGCTTGACCCGTGCACTCACCCGCACCGCAGA
>CAMZDU010000042.1 GCA_947305445.1 uncultured Selenomonadales bacterium | reverse complement strand
CATATAAGATTCTCTATCGTTCGGGCTTGAGCTTGCCGGAGGCTATCGCCGTCATTGAGCAGGAGGTTGACTCTTGCGAGGAGGTCGAACACTTCTTGCGCTTCCTTCGCAACGCCGAACGCGGCATTTGTCGTGAACGTCGCGACTTTGAAAGCAATTAGCACTTATTGCAACTCGTTAAAATTTTAATTGCAACTCGGAGGTGCTGAAGTGAACGAACGAGAAATTGCCGAGCTTGCCGCGTGGACAGCCAAAAGCATTCGCGATACCGTGACGGACGCCGGCAGGGAACTTGACGACGCCGGTGAGTCAATTATCCGCGAATACATTCAAACCTGCCTGCGTAAGCGCGAACGCGGCGATAAAATTTCGCTTGAAACTTGTTCACAACTCGTCACAGAAATTTTCTTGCGGCGGCGCAACGAGACGACGACGGAGCTTGAAACTTTTAACGCGATGATGATTTTCGGTTCCAAGTTTCCGGCTTTTGTTGAGGAAAATCAACGCGCCCGCGACGCGGAAGCCGCTCGACTTGCCACTGAAATTCCGCCCGTTAAAGTTTGACGTCGACGCAAAATTTTTTTGGAGGCTTCCAACAGCTAAAGAAAAGTTATAAAATCTTCTAAAACTATTCAAAAAATTATAAGGAGGTGAAAGCCGTTACTGATTAACTTTTATGTTGCCAGAAGAATTTACTTGCGCTATAATCCCGACAGTTCTTTGAAAAGTTGGGGTATGCGGTTGGCAACTCGTGCTCGTTGTTGTCGTAAAACCCCGAGCGCATTAAAGCAAAATGCAGGAAGTTCCACTTACAAGGAAACCTGTATGTGTACCCGTACGTTAGCGGGGAATTCAAGCCTGTGGAGCGTCATAGCAAACGCAAGTAGTTTCGGCAAAAGCGGACGCGGCGAAGCAGGAATGGGACATAAAAGTTTTTATGACTTTTTATAAGTTCTCAGTAACGGTTACCACATGGAACGATTAGGAATATTATCGGGCACAGGCAAATTGCCCGTCGAGTGCGCACGCGCCGCTCAACAGCTTGGCTACGAAGTTTACTCGGTCGGGCTGTTGGCCGACAGTGATCCGCAAATCGCGCACTTCTCTAAAGATTATCAGTTCATCAGCGTCGCCCAACTCGACGCAATCTTAAACTATTTGCAAAGCAATCACGTTCAAAAAGTTACAATGATCGGCAAGGTTACGAAAGAATTGCTCTTCAACGGCACGGTGCAACCCGACGCGAGAATGTTGCAACTTATCATGAGCTTGCCCAACAGAAACGACGATACGATTATGATGGCTTTCGTGCGCGAGCTGGCAAAGGCCGGTATCCAAGCTTTTGATCAAACCGCGCTGATTCGTAAACTCATGCCGCACAGAGGAACGATTACTAAACGCGAGCCGACGCCCGTCGAACGCCAGGACATGGAATTCGGTTTTCGCATTGCCAAAGAACTCGGACGGCTCGACATCGGTCAGACGGTCGTCGTAAAAAATCGTGCGGTCATGGCTCTGGAAGCAATCGAGGGCACGGACGCCTGTATCGAACGCGGCGGAGCGTTGGCTTGCGGCGGAGCTGTCGTCGCCAAAGTTTCGAAGCCGCAACAGGACAATCGCTTCGACGTGCCGACTGTCGGCTATCAAACGGTGGAGCAAATGGCTCGTTTCGGCGCGACGGCTCTGGCTATCGAAGCCGGCAAAACTTTGCTCGTCGACCGTGAACAAATGGTTTCGTTTGCCGACGCTCACGGAATTTCAATCGTCGCTGTGTGAGATTTACACAGCGAAAATTTTTTTCTCGAACATGAACACGATAAAATTTTTCCTAATCATCGCGGCTGCGGTCGCGGGATTTTTTTTGAGCTTAATCAACGGCTCGGTAGAAATTTCTGCCGCGCAAGTCGTCACAAATTTTTTCGGCGGCGGTGAACTCGACGAGACGCGCCGACAAATACTCGAAAACATTCGTCTGCCGCGAACAATCGTGGCGGTTCTCGTCGGCGTGAATTTGTCGTTGTCGGGCGCAATCTTGCAGGCGGTGATGAAAAATCCTCTGGCCGACCCGCACATAATCGGCATATCGAGCGGCGCGGGCTTGTTCGGGATTTTCGTGATGATGATCTTCGACGACGCGGGAATTTTGATGACGCCGGCGGCTTTCGTCGGAGCAATGCTGGCGGCGACGCTGATATACTTTTTGGCGTGGAAGGACGGCATTCGTCCTATTCGCGTGATTTTGGCGGGCGTGGCAGTCAGCGCGTTCCTCGGCGCGGGAATTTCTGCTTTGCTGATTTTCGCGGGCGATAAAGTTCACGGCGCGTTAATGTGGATGGTCGGCGGACTTTCGGCGCGAAGTTGGCAGCACGCGGAAATTTTATTGCCGTACTCGCTCGCGGGAACATTTGCAACATTTTTGTCGGCGCGGCACATGAACGTTTTGCAACTCGGCGACGAGGTTGCCAAAGGGCTGGGCTTGCGCGTAAATCTCGTGCGCACAATCTTGACGGCGGTCGCGGCACTGTTGGCGGCCTCGGCGGTCTGTGTCGTCGGATTGCTCGGCTTCGTAGGATTGATTGTCCCGCACACGGCGCGGCTTATTCTCGGCTCGGACTATCGAATACTTTTGCCGGGCGCGGCGTTGACGGGCGCGGCGGTCGTCACAATAAGCGACACCGTTGCCCGCACGCTTTTTGCGCCGACAGAATTGCCCGTCGGAATTTTAATGGCGATGCTCGGTGCGCCGTTCTTCCTGTACCTGTTGCGCCGAGAACTTTAAATTTCCCAACAACTCCTAACTGAAGTTTCGGCTTGACGGCACAAAGTCTCTTCTGTAAAATTTCCGGCAGATATTCTATCGGAGGAAAATTTTTATGGCATACGAGGCACTTTATACACGCGGCAGACCCAAAACTTTGTCGCAACTGATCGGACAGGAACACATCTCTAACGCATTGGCGCGAGCCGTTTCAAGCGGCAGACTTTCGCACGCTTACTTGCTCGTCGGCACACGCGGCACCGGCAAAACTTCTACGGCGCGTCTTCTGTCAAAGGCAATGAACTGCGACAGAGTTCACGAGGCGCAACTTTCCGGCCGTGCACTCGACAAAAAAGAAATTCCCTGCAACAAGTGCGACTCCTGTCGAAATTTCGACTTGTCGCCCGACAATGTGGAATTCGACGCGGCAAGCAACCGTTCAGTCGAGGACGTGACCCGTTTGCTGTCGACGGCTTATCTTGCGCCGCTACGTGCTCGCGTCAAAACGTTCATCATAGACGAAGTGCACATGCTCTCCTTCGAGGCGGTTAACTCCATTCTCAAGCTCATCGAGGAGCCGCCGCCGAACGTTGCATTTTTTTTGGCGACGACAGAAATAAACAAAGTGCCCATGACAATTCGCTCGCGTTGCCAAGTTCTGAACTTCCGACTGATTCCACAGCCGATAATCGCGAATTATCATTTTACAACTCTCACCCCCGTTTTAGGCGTTGACGTTGGCGCGGCGATTGAATTTTACTTTGCACGAGGACGCGGCAAAAAAAATTGCGCGGCTGGCTGAAGGTTCCATGCGCGACGCGCTCACTTATCTTGACCAATGTTACGCAATGGCGGACACGGAAATTACTCTTGACAACGTGAACGAAACGCTCGGCCTTATCTCCGACGAGAGCCTTGACGAAATTATTTCCGCCGTCACCGCAAAGGACAGAGCGGCCGTCGCTCGTGCGGTGACAAAATCTTTTCGTTCGGGACTTGCCGCAAACGCCATTGCTGAAGTGTTAATCACTCGTCTGCGCGACAGGGAATTTGAGATGCTCGACCGCAACGACAAAAATTTTTCGGAGCTTGACCGAATTATCGACGCGTTGCGCAAGGCGATTGGCGAAATGTACGGCTCCGGCATTCCCGACATAATTTTAGAGATGACGCTGATGAAGTTAACTGCGCCCGATCAAAATTTCTCCGCGCCGATTCAAGTCGTGCAAACTTCCGCGCCGACTGAAAATCTTGACGCGAGCAGAAAAATTTTTTATGATGTGATAGCTTTTTTGAGCGGCGAAGACTCCGGCGTTGACTTCATCGTCAACAAGGCAATCGCCCTGAATTTTGCCGGCAACGTGCTTACTTTGGGCTTCAAGTCACCGGCAATGGCGAACTTGTTCAAAACTTCTTACCTGTCGAAGTTCGAGCGGGCGGCCGCGCAAGTCGTCGGGCGTGCGGTAAAAATTTCTGTCGTCTTCGATGAAAATTTGCCCTTGCCGATTCTAAGCAACATGTCCGAGCCTGCTCGCTCAAACCTGGCCGGCGCAATGGATATTTTTCACGCTTCCGACGCCGCCAAACTTAACGATTAAGGAGAGATTTTTAATGGCACAGCAGGGATTTGATTTGAACGCGATTATGAAACAGGCGCAAGCTTTGCAACAGAGTTTCGAGGCCAACAAAGCGCGACTTAAACAGGAGACTGCCACGGCTACAGTCGGGGGCGGCATGGTCAGCGCGACGGTTGACGGCGAAAAAGTCGTCAAAGAAATAAAAATCGCGCCCGAACTTGTCCAGGACGGCGACGTCAGCGCGATTGAAGATTTGGTCGTCAGCGCAGTCAACGCCGCCAATGTCGAGATTGAGAAGAAAATTTCGGCCAACATGACGGCTTTTGCGGGCAACGCGCTCGGCGGACTCAACCTCGGCAATTTGGGCGACATGGGCGACCTCATCGGCAAATTTCTCGGCGGACCGCAAAAATAATTAGGAAATTTTTTCTACTAACCTGCTAACAGGAAAATTTTCATGTCATCAAAAGCAATGGCGGCTCTGGTCGAGTCGCTTACAAAATTGCCGGGCGTTGGTGCCAAAACCGCCGCTCGGCTCGCTTATCATATCGCGGAGATGAAATCCGACGACGTGGAGACTTTGGCGGCGGCAATTCGTTCCGTCAAACTCGACACACACGCTTGTGAAATTTGTTTCAACACCATTGACGTCGACAAAAATATCTGTGACATTTGCGCCTCGACTAAGCGCGACGGAAAAATTATCTGCGTCGTCAAAGATGCCAAAGACCTCGACGCCATAGAACGCGCCGGAACTTTCGGCGGCAAATATCACGTGACGGGCGGTTTAATTTCTCCGCTGGCGGGCATCTCGCAAAACGATATTCGTCTGCGCGAACTTGTCAAGCGCGTGGGTGACGACAAAATCGAAGAAGTTATCATCGCGTTCGAGCCGACTGTCGAAGGTGATGCAACGTCGCTTTTTATCTCGCGATTGCTCAGCCCCGCCGGAATCAAAGTCACCAAGCTTGCGCGGGGATTGGCGGTCGGCGCGGACTTCGCCGGCACGGACAGCTTAACGCTCGCCAAAGCAATCGAAAATCGCGTCCCCGTTTGACGGCGCGGACAACAAAAAATCTCTCGACAAAAATTTGTCGGGAGATTTTTTTGCTCATAAATTTTTTCGTTCGGCGTCAAGTATCGCGGCAAAGGCTGCTTCGACTGTGCGGGTGTAAAGCTTTGCGTCCATCAGCGGCGAATTTTTCATCATGTCGCGTAGATTTTTTCGCAAGACGTTCAAAAGTTCCCGATCGCTCGCGAGTGCAACCGCTCGCCCAATGTATTCGTCGTAAGAATCAACCGCCAACGTGTCAAGCCCGACGTTTTTTAAAGTGCTCAAACCGAAGCGCGTGCCGTGAGTTTTGCCGTAAAGACTGACGACGGGCACGCCCATTAACAGAGCCTCGCAAGTCGTTACTCCGCCGACATAAGGTTTTGTACTCGGTGTAAAGTGCGCCGAAGTCTTCAGCCGAAAAATTTTCCAACGTATTGGCAATGTAAATCGCGTTGCTCATGGGGACAAGAGACTGCCGTTTGTCATCGTAAGTTTTGGCGGCCAGGCAAAAAAATTTCATTGCCTCTTCCGTCAACGCCATTCGGTCGCAAACTAAGCCCATGTGATTTAAAGATTGCGCTAGTTGCGGTTTTTCGTACGGCGAATGAACGTCGAACTGCGGCAAAATTTTTTCAAGCACGTAAAAACTTTTAAGATACTCGTCCTGCTCGAAATAAATCCACGCCTCCAGCATGTGAATTTTTTTGAAGTCGGGCGCAATTTTTTTTCATGTCGTCAACGAGATTCAACGCCGCGTCAAAATTTTTAGCCTTGTACTCGTCGAAGGCCGCCGAATAAAGTTCCCAAAGATCCAACTAAAAATTCCTCGTCACTTGTGCGATTTCATGAAGTGTTCGATAAGATTCAACGCCTCGGAAATTTTTTCGACGCTCGTGGCGTAGGAGCAACGAACATGACCCGCGCCGCATTTGCCGAACGCCGTGCCGGGTACAAGAGCAACGTGCTCGGCTTGAATCAGTTGTTCGGCAAATTCCTCCGAAGTCAATCTGGCGGCCGTGATGTTCGGGAAAATGTAAAACGCGCCCTTCGGCTCGAAACTGTCCAATCCGAGAGTTTTGAAGCCGTCGTAAATCAGTCGGCGGCGTCTATCGTAGTCGGCAACCATTTTCATCATGTACTTTTCACCGCGCTTCAAAGCCTCAATCGCCGCCATTTGCGCGGTTATCGGATTGCTCAGGGCGTAGCCGATGCGCCAGCCGGTCATCGCGTAGGCCTTGCTGAAGCCGTTGAGCAAAATTGTACGGTCGCGCATCTTCGGCAGGGCGGCAAAGCATTCGTGAGCCGCGCCGTAAGTCAAGTCGCCGTAAATTTCGTCGCTTATGACAATCAAATCGTGCGCCTCGGCAAAGTCGGCAATCTTAAGTAAATCGTCGCGCTCCATAATCGCGCCGGTCGGGTTGTTCGGATAGCCGATTAAAATTGCTTTGGTCTTGCTCGTGACGAAAGGCTCTAACTCTTCGGGCGTGATTCGGAATCAGCACTTCGTCGCCGGGATTTAAAATCGCACGCAACGCAAGGTCGAGAGCCTCACTCACGCCGACTGTCACCAAAATTTCCGTGTCAACGTCGTAATTCAAATTAAATTTGTCGACGTAATGATTGGCAATTTCCGTGCGCAACTTCAACATGCCGCGGTTTGCGGTGTAGCTGGTGTAGCCGCGCTCCAAGCCGTAAACGCAACTTTCACGAATCGGCCAGGGCGTCACGAAGTCGGGTTCGCCCACGCCCAAAGAAATAACGTCCTGCATTTTGGCGGCTATGTCGAAAAATTTTCTGATACCGCTCGGCGCGACGGACTTAACAGAATTCGACAGCTTATCGTTCCACGTCATAAAATATTCACCATCCTCGCCGCGCATGGAATTCATCAGTCGTGCCGTCATGAACACCTTTGCCGGCAACCATTATATCTTCAGCAAACGACCTACCACATCTGCGGAGCTTATTGCCGTCGTATACGATATAAAATACAGGGTTCGAGCCGGGATATTTTTCGATGCTTGCGGCTTCTTCCGCAAAAATAAATTTGCCCGCGCCGTTGACTTCTGCGCCGTCCAACCAACGTATAACCTGCTCGGAGTTGTAATTCTTGTCTACATAATCAAGCGATTCGGCGAATTTTGTTGCCGACGTTATACTGTTCTTAATGATAATCATCCCCCGACAATTATGGCGCAACCACCAACCTGCGGTCACGTTCGCTGTCTTCCATTATCACGCCGTCTTTTTTGTAAGCTTTAAGCATGAAGTGACTGCGCGTCTGCGTCACACCCTCAATCGGTGCCAGGCGCGTCGCCACGAAATTTGCAACGTCTTTTAGTGATTTGCCTTCGATTATGACAAGCAGGTCGAAATTGCCGCTCATCAAATAAACCGTGCGCACCTCGTCGAAGCGATAAATTCGCTCGGCTATGGCGTCGAAGCCGACTTCACGTTGCGGCGTCAAGTTAATT
>CAMZDU010000041.1 GCA_947305445.1 uncultured Selenomonadales bacterium | reverse complement strand
TCATTTTACCAAAGATTTTGCTTATGTTTTGCTTTTCGATTTTACCAACACACTCGCGAGCCGAGCGATAAAATCGAAAAAAAATAGTTCGTGAGCGGAAAAAGTAGCTTGCGAACTTTTTTTTAAACCTCCGCGAAATAAATAATTTCGCTTTCCTCTAATACCGTAAACAAAAAAAACTTCAGAGTCTGTGCAGGGGCTGAAGTTTTTTTGTTGGAAAAATTTTCAGAAGTCGATATCCGCCTCTCTAAAAATTTCTTCAACCGTCAACTTATCGGACATTTTTTTTCTGGCCAGAAAATTTATCAGTATGATTGCGGTGTTAAGCGCGTCGACATCGGGCGAATCCAAGAAAAATCTGTCGTCATGCAAAGAGGCAAGCATTTTCTCCTGATTCAGCATTCTAAGTTGTTCTATCAACTCTTTTGCGGTCATTTAAAACGCTCCTTTTTACAAATTTTATCAATTAAATTTTTTTACTTGATTAAACGGCGAATGTTGCTAAACTGTAGCATAAAAGGAGGTTAATTTCAATGCAAAATACAACTGCGGAAGCAAGACGAATCAAAGAGGCTGAACAGGCTTTCGACAGGCGGCGGCGGACGTTCGGATTGATTGCCGGGCCGTTGTTTGCAGTGGTAGCGATTTTGACGCCGATGGACGCATTGACGCTTGAGGCGCACAAACTTTTGGCGATAATGATTTTGGTTGCGCTGTGGTGGATAACGGAGCCGATACCGATTCCCGTGACGTCGCTTTTGGGGCCGACACTGGCAGTGGTGACGGGTGCTGTACCCGTCGGCACGGCCTTTGCTTCGTTCGCCAACTCGATGATATTTTTGTTCATGGGCGGATTTATTTTGGCTAAGGCGATGATGATGCACGGCCTTGACAAAAGGTTTGCATACTGGCTGTTGTCGCGTTCGTGGGTCGGTTCCAATCCGCGCAGAATTTTTTTGGCGGTCGGTCTGGCGACAGCACTTTGCTCCGGTTGGGTGAGCAACACCGCTACCGCCGCGATGATGTTTCCGATTTGTTTAGGATTGCTGAATTCGATTAAGGACATGATGGCGGCCAATGGTCGCATTATAAATTTGTCGGAGTATAAATACGCGACGGGCTTGATGTTGATGACGGCCTATTCCGCCTCCATCGGCGGAGTGTTGACGCCGATAGGCACGCCGCCGAATTTAATCATGCTCGGATTTTTGGACTCAATGGAAAATATTCACGTGTCGTTTTTCGAGTGGATGGTCTGGGGTTTCGTGGCTATGGTGATCTATTTCGTGATAGCTTTTGTCGTGTTGACGAAGATATTCCCCGCCGACGTTGACAAAATCGAAGGCGCGGAAGAGTTCATACGCGCACGACAAGCCGAGCTTGGCGGCTGGACGCGGGCGCAAAAAAATACGTTGCTCGCATTCTTCGTGGCGGTCGTGCTGTGGATATTGCCGGGCTTTTTCAACATGCTCCTTGGCGCGACGAGTCCCGTGCTTAAAATGTACAACGTGCTGTTCCCCGAAGCGATTGCGGCAATGCTCGGTGCGCTGGTATTGTTTTTGTTGCCCGTGAACTTTGCCAAGCGCGAATTTACAATCACGTGGAAAGAGGCTTCGACCGGCATCGAATGGGGCACGCTGATTTTGTTCGGCGGCGGTCTGGCAATGGGCGGCATGATGTACAAAACCGACTTGTCGCAGTGGATTGGCAACTTAATCGTCGGGGCAATGGGTGGCGAACTCTCGCAAGTGGTGCTGGTAGCGGTGTTCTCCGTGTTGGCATTGCTGTTGTCGGAGCTGACTAGTCACACGGCGGCGACAAACATGATCGGGCCGCTCGCGATAACGATTGCCGTCTCGGCTGGCTTGAGTCCATTGCCGGTGTCGGTGGGTATCGCGCTGAGTGCCTCGCTCGGCTTTATGTTGCCGGTCTCCACGCCGCCTAATGCAATCGTTTACGCCAGCGGTTACGTCCCGATAACTAAGATGATTTCCACGGGCGTGTACATTGATTTTATCGGTATTGCGTTCGTCACGATACCGATTGCGATTTGGCTCGTCGGATTGGTCATAGGTTGAAGACTTGGTTAGGAGAATGTTTCATGAAAAAAATTTTGCCGATAGCTCACGGAGTGCGCGGCGAGCTTGAAATCCCCGGCGACAAATCAATTTCGCACCGCAGTATAATTTTGTCGAGCTTGGGCACGACGACCGTCGAGGTGTCAAATTTTTTGGCGGGCGCGGATTGTCTGTCGACTGTCAACTGTATGAAGTCACTCGGCGTAAAAATCGAACGTTTCGGCGAAAAAATTTTGGTCACGGGCAACGGATTGCGCGGACTTCGCGAACCCGAAAACATTTTGGACGCGGGCAACTCCGGCACGACGCTTCGACTGCTTATGGGATTACTCGCGCCGCAAAAATTTTTGACGACGTTCACGGGTGACGATTCACTTCGGAGCAGACCGATGGCTCGCGTGATAAGACCGCTCACCGAAGCCGGAGCCTCAATCGTCGGTCGCAACTCCAACAAAAACTTGCCGATAACAATTTTGCCCGCCGAAAAAATTTTTCGCGGCATAACATACAAAATGCCCGTCGCAAGTGCGCAAGTCAAGTCGGCACTGCTTTTGGCGGGACTGTATGCCGAAGACGCGACGACCGTCATTGAGCCGGCACCGTCACGGAATCACACGGAGAAAATGTTAGCGGCCTTCGGAGCGCGGCTTGAGCGAACGGGCAACGCCATAAAAATTTTTCCCGCCGAAAAACTCACTGCGCCCGAAAAAATTTCCGTGCCCGGCGATATAAGTTCTGCGGCCTATTGGATTGTGCTTGCGACGATTCTGGACGGCTCCGACGTGACGATTAAAAATGTCGGCGTGAACGAGACGCGCACCGGACTTTTGGACGTGCTCCGTAAAATGGGTGCGACGATTGAACTTCGCAACGAGCGGACTTCGGGCGGCGAGCGTGCGGCGGATTTGCGTGTCGTGTCGTCGAAGTTGCGAGGCGTTGAATTCGGCGGAGAAATTATTCCGCGCCTGATTGACGAGATACCCGCGCTGTCGGTTGCGGCCGCCTTTGCAGAGGGCACGACGATTATCCGCGACGTTGCCGAGCTACGCGTCAAGGAGAGCGACCGACTTGCGGCCATTGTCGAGGAGTTCAATAAAATTTCGCCGGAAACTTTCAGCGCGACCGACGACTGTCTGACCATTCGCGGCGGACGAAAAAAATTTTTTGCGGAGTGCGCTACTCGCGGCGATCACCGCATGGCAATGTCGGCAGCAATCTTCGGCGCGGCGGCTGAAGGTGTCACTCTCGACGACGACGACTGCGTAAAAATTTCTTATCCGAATTTTTTCGACGTGCTTAAGGTGTAAGGTGTTGGTCGTCAACTTAAAAAATTTTTGGCCGTACGAAAATTATCGGCGAGATTTTTTTTTATTGCCAACCTGCCGACGATTGGTTATCATACGGACAAAGCATTGCAAAGGAGGCTTACCGATGAGCAAAATTTATCGAGCGGCGATTTTCGACATGGACGGCACACTTACCGACACGCTTGCCGATTTACACGACAGCATGAACGAAATGCTTGTCCATTACAATTTGCCGCAAATTACTTTCGAGCAAGTCAAACTGTTTGTCGGAAACGGCGCACGAAAATTTTTGCTCCGCAGTTTGCCCGCCGATAAAGTCGCCGATGAAAATTTTGTCGAAGAGGCTTTCAAATTCTACAACGATTGCTATATCCGCAACTGCACACGCAAAGTCGCGCCCTATGAAGGGATTATGGACTTTCTGACGACGCTGGCCGATAAAAAAATTCCGCTCGCCATTTGCACGAATAAGCAACACGTGGCGGCGGTTGAGATTACCGAAAAAATTCTCGCGCCAATAAAATTTTTATGTGTCAGCGGCGACGAACCCGACCTTCCGCGAAAGCCCAATCCGACGCGTGCGCTGATCTGTGCCGAAAAAATTTCCGTTGCGCCCGAAGAGGTGGCTTACTTCGGAGACACCGCCGTCGACATTCAAACCGCAAAGAACGCCGGCTTTCTTGATGTCGGTGTGACGTGGGGCTTTCGTCCGCGCAGTGAACTTGTTGACGCCGGCGCGACAATTATTGTCGAGCACCCGTTGGAGATTTTGGAGCGCGTTCACTTCGGGTGATTGGAGCTGGCAAAATGAGCCGCAGACTGTTCATAAAAATTTTAATCGCGCTCGGCCTCGGCACGTATTTTCCGAAATTGACGGAGGCGGCACGGCTTGACGAACTGCACACGCCGCAAGACGGCTACAGGCCGCTGACAAGCGTAAAATTTTTGCGGCAGGTCGTCACGCGGGATTCTCGGTCGTCGCGAACTTTGATGTGGCATGCGGACGCGGCAGAAAATTTTTTGGTGGAGTGGCGGCTCGTCGGCGAAGAGTCTGCTCACTTCGCGGAGGTCGTACAGCGCGAAAAAATTTGCTCGTGCGTGTTGGAAGGCCTCAAGCCCGCAAGTTTGTATCGCTTCCGAATCGTGGCGGGCGAGCGGGCGACGGCTTGGCTTGACTTGTTGACGGCGGGTGACGGCGAATTCCAAATGCTTATCTTCGCGGATTCGCAGTGCGAACATTACGAGGTTTGGCAACGGACTGCGGACACTGCTCACGAAAATTTTCCCGACGCGGAGCTTGTCACGGTTATCGGCGACCTTGTCGACAACGGCGAGGCTGATTATCAATGGCGGGCGTGGCACCTTGCCGCCGCAAAACTTCTGGCGCAACGGACGTTTGCTCCGGTCATGGGCAATCACGAATGCTACGGCGTCGACTGGTTTAACGCGTTGCCGACGGGATATCTCAATCAGTTCATGTTGCCCGAAAACGGCGCAAAAAATTTCGGCGGCTACTTTTACTCGTTTGACTACGGCGCGGCGCATTTTTTTATTTTGAACACGCAGTTTGCCGAACTTGGCAAGTTCAAGCCGGGGTTGCAGGACGCGCAGAATTATTTTTTTCGCCGCGACGCCGCCAACTGTAATCGTCCGTGGAAGATTGTTTTAATGCACAAAGATATTTACGATTACGCGCTTGACACGTTCAACGACATCGCCGATAAATTTTTGGAGCTGTTCGACGAGCTGGAGATTGACGTTGTATTCACGGGACACTTGCACACCTATCGCAATCGCGGGAAAATTTTTGCGCGACGAAAATCTGCGCGGGGCACGACGTACATAATGTGCGGACGAGCGGGCGATCAGAAATATGTTGAGCCGCACTCGACGATTGACGACGTGACGGCACCCGATTTGCGCGGCGAGCCGGAAAATTTTATTGTGCTGGACGTTCATGCCGACGAATTGCACTTGACCTCTCGCACCGTTGACGGAAAAATTTTGGACGACTTCACGTTGACCAAGTTGGCAGGGAAATAAAATTCTACTTTCTTGCCAACCTAAAAACGACCGAAGGGAGTTTTTTGATGAATTTGCAAGGCTTAACCGTTTGCCGCAACCTGCTCGACGAGGAGCTGTTCACGGGCGCGGCCGACGACTTTGAAGTTGCCGCTCATCTTATCGAACGCGCCGAACGTCTCGGCTTGCGCGGCAATCTGTATCAAGCATATCTGACTTATCTTTTGGCGCACGAGCCAAATTTAATTTCCACGTCGATTGAAATGCACGGCGGGTTAATCGGCGCGAGCTTGCGAGAAATTTTTGTGCACGACGTTGAAATTCTTTTGCCGATTCTTCGCGGCGAGGTCACCGGAAATTTAAAATCGCTTAACGATTACAAACCGACAGTCGCGAACACGGACGAAGCTTTCGGCGAATTGACAAGCCATCTGGAAAATTTGCGCACTGCCGACGAAGTTGCCGACGCGTTTATCGAACACTGGCGTCGTTTCGGCTACGGCGACATCGCGGCCTATCGCGCCTTTCGCTGGGACGCCGCCGCAAAAATTCTCGTCGGCATCCGCCACTTCGAGACGATTCGCCTGGACGATTTAATCGGCTACGCGCATCAGAAAGAACTTTTGACGGGCAACACGACCGCTTTCGTCGACGGCAAGCCCGCCAACAACGTTCTGCTTGTCGGCGCACGCGGCACCGGTAAATCCTCCGGTGTCAAAGCTCTCGTCAACGAATACTACGCTCAAGGTCTGCGCCTGGTTCAAATCACCAAGCCGCAGTTGAAAACGTTGCCCGACCTTATGGAGATGTTGCGCCAATTCATGAGTAAGCGGTTTATAATTTTTCTTGACGACTTGTCGTTCGAGGAGTCAGAGGCCGAATATAAACATCTCAAGTCGGCGATTGAAGGCGGCGTCTATTCGCGGCCGGAAAACGTTTTAATTTATGCGACGAGCAACAGGCGGCATCTTATTCGCGAGACATGGCGCGACCGCAGTGAGGCTCACGACGAACTTTATCGCGACGACAGTGCCAACGAGACACTCTCACTGTCCGACCGCTTCGGCTTGATAATTCACTACTACGCGCCGACTCAAGCGGAGTATCTTGAAATTATTCGCAGCATGTTGAAACGCCGCGGCGTGCAAACGGACGCGGAGCAGTTGCGCATTGAAGGTTTGCGCTGGGAAATGTCGCATTCCGGCCGCAACGGACGCACGGCGCAACAATTTGTAAATTACTATTTGGGGCAAAGGTGACGGCTATGGTTTATCTTGTTGGCGCGGGACCGGGCGACGTCGGCTTGCTGACGCTACGGGCTTGCGAACTTTTGCAGGCGGCGGACGTTGTGATTTACGACCGACTTGCCGACGACGCAATCTTAAATTTCTGTCCGCGTGCGAAAAAAATTTACGTCGGCAAATCGGCGGGACATCACACGCTCAAGCAGTCGCAGATAAATCAGTTGCTCGTCGATGAGGCGCGGCGCAATTCAATCGTCGTCCGGCTCAAAGGCGGTGACCCGTTTGTCTTCGGGCGCGGCGGCGAGGAGGCTCTTTATCTGCGAGAAAACAATCTGCCGTTCGAGATTATCCCCGGCGTCACCAGCGCAATCGCCGTCCCCGCCTACGCGGGAATTCCCGTCACGCAAAGAGGCATTGCCACGAGTTTTGCTGTCGTCACCGGCCACGAAGACCCGACTAAGCCCGAATCTACAATCAACTGGAAAAAAATTTCTACGGCGGTCGACACGCTGATTTTTTTAATGGGCGTCGCCAACCTGCCGCAAATCGTCGACAAACTTATCGAAAACGGACGAGCACCGTCAACGTCCGCCGCGCTGATTCGTCAAGGCACGAAGCCCGAACAGGAAGTCATAGTCACGACGCTGGCAGAGGCTCCGCACGCGAAAATTTCTCCGCCGGCAATTTTCGTCGTCGGCGAGGTCGTCAATCTTCGCGAGCAACTCAAATGGTTCGACACACGGCCACTCTTCGGCAAAAAAATTTTGGTGACGCGTGCACGAACTCAAGCCTCAAAACTTTCAAGCGCACTGAAAAATTTGGGCGCGGACGTCGTCGAGTGCCCGACAATAAAAATCGCCGAGCCGTCAGACGATTTTCAACGACTGGACTCGGCGATACAAAAATTGCCTGGCTTCGATTGGATCATCTTCACCAGCGCGAACGGCGTCGAAAAATTCTTCGAGCGGCTGACAGTTCACGGTCTGGACACGCGAGCACTCGGCAACGTAAAAATTGCGGCAATCGGTTCGGCAACGGCCGAAAAACTTTCAAGCGTCGGAATCATTGCCGACGTGGTGCCGAAAGATTTTGTTGCGGAAAGTTTGGCGGACGCTTTGAAAAATTTTGTTGACGGGAAAAAAATTTTGCTCGCTCGTGCCGAAATTGCTCGCGACGCTTTGCCGGACGCCCTGAAAAATTTTGGAGCTGAAGTTATGGTTGCGCCGGCTTATCGCACGGTTGACGAG
>CAMZDU010000040.1 GCA_947305445.1 uncultured Selenomonadales bacterium | reverse complement strand
CGTCAACGTACGGCTTGATGACGTCTTTGTAATTGTCGGTGCTTTCGTGATCGTACAGGTAGAAGTGATCGACACCCGCAAGCAGATGATAATCGAGCCACTCTTTCAAGTAGTGACCCTCGTTTTTTATGGTAGCCACAATCGCCAACTCATGCGGGAATAAATTTTTGTCAACGGCCACAATATCACTCCTCCGAAAAAAATTGACGGCAGTCCGAGCACAGCAACAGTGCCGTCGTCAAACACCCTCTCCGAATCCTAATTCCTAATCGAAAGCAGTCTGCGCAGATGTTCCAAGTCCGCATAGCCCTTCCAAAATTCGTGGGCACGCATGAAGTCCATAAGCCGCGAAATTATTTGAATCGACACGCCGCGCAAGTCTTCGACGACGGGATATGGCAACGCCAATAAATTCGGCAGCTCGCTAAGCAAAAGTCGCACGTCGGAAATTTTCAGCGCGTTTGCCGAATTCACTGCCGCCGCAAGCGACGTTTCCTCGAAAATTTCCATGTGCTTGTCGTCGGGAAATTTTTCGCGCAAATATGAACTCACCGCACGACACGTTAGAGCCGTCTCGAATGCGTCGGCAAACATCACGCCCGTGACATACGCCGACAAAATTTCGGTCAATGCGTCCGTCATGCGCTCAAGTTGATGCTCTTCAGTTTCAAGCGAAAAATTTTCTGCGCGGGCGGCTTGATATTTTAAAATGCCGTCGTCGAAGACTTCGTTGCGGTCGTACATTTCAAACCATTCGGCGGTAAAATAATTTTCGTCCTTGTCGGCGCGGCCGCGATTAACTTTAACGGCGAATTCCTCGCGGCTTTTAACGTTGTAATGATTGAGGACAATTTTATCGGCGGTGACCGGTTCGTTGCAATAAGAATTGACGCGTTCGCCGCGCTCGTTGACGGCATAACAATCCTCAAAATAAATCGGGAAGTGCGCACTTGTGAACAGAGCAATCTTGCGCGGGTCGGCGATGGTTTTAATTTGCGCGTTACCGCCGGGAATGTCGCGGTGAGGAATTGGCACTACCCAATCGACGGGCGCACGCCGCGTGAATCGCTCCAAGACGCCGCGAGAGTAGTCCGCCTTCTCGTGACCGTTCGAGCCGTACAGTTGCCAATTTACGGCCAAGGCCTCCGCCTCGTTGTAAGATAAAATTTCGTCAACGACTTCGACAACGGAACGATTTGTCTTCGGCAGAAGGAATTCGTCCAAATCGATAAAGGCCATGTATCTGCATGCGAACCGGTGACTTTGAACGGCGTCGTCATATGCGGCGAACTGCGCGGCCTTGCCGGAAATGCGTTTGCTCGTGACGAGACCGGCTTCGACGTACGGGCGGATAATCGCGTCGTAATCGTCGGTACTGTCGTTGTCATAAAGATAAAAGTGGCCGACGCCCGCAAGCAGATGATAGTCGAGCCACTCTTTGAGATAACGACCTTCGTTTTTGAGAATCGCCACGATTGCCAAATCATGCGCGAATAAATTTTTGTATACGGCCAAAAATTGTCACCTCTTGTCAGATTCCTCATTCCACATTGACGAAGCGCAACTCACAACGCGTTAACTTGCAAAATAAGCTGTCGGCTATAGTCTGCGCCGACGAAGTTTCGATTCAACGAACTCCAAATCGTCCTTGGAGATGTTCGGCTTGCGAATGTAACCGATTGCCGTCGAACGTTCAATCTCGCTCAAAATTCTGAAGTCGCGACTGTCAGTCATAATTATCACGGGAATTTTTTTCAGCTTGCTGTTTTCGTTGAGGAGCGACAGAAACGTCAGCCCGTTGACGAACGGCATGTCCAAGCTGACGAGTATCAAATCCGCGCCGCGACTCTCCAAAATTTTCATGCCCTCGACCGCACTCTGTGCCAAAATAATTTCACAGGGCAGACGGTTGCGGAGTATGTCGCGCTCCTGCCGCAAGTCAAAAATATCGTCGTCAATCAACAAAATATTAAACGCATGCTTCGGTTGAGTTTCCACCGGCTCGGTGGGCTTATGGAGCATTTTATCGACGCGGCCAATTAAATCGTTGGGGGCACAGGGTTTCGTGACGTAATCTTGCACGCCGAGCGAAAAGACGCTTGCAACGAGTTCGCGTTCCGTGGAGCCGGACATCATCATAACCGGCACGTCGCGGAATCTTTCTTCGTTGCGAATTCGGCCGAGCATGTCTAAGCCGTTATAATCCGCGTCCAAAATGACAAGGCTGACTTCACGGCTGACGAGCGTGTTGATTGCGTTTAAAGTGTTGTTCGTCGCCAGAATTTTACATTCGGGCAGGCCGCGCTCCAAAATAATTTTTGTAAGGTTGAGATTGCGTTCGTCGCTTATGACAATCAGCACAACGACCTCGTGGCGTTCCTGAGCAGTTTTGCGCATGGAATTGTTTCGCAACATTTCCATATGCCGATTTTGCATTTTGGCGTTCTCGCGAAATTTTTCGAGACAGTCCGCGCAATAAAGTCCGCTGTAAATAATTTTCTTGCAACCGGCGCACGGACGACCGGTCATACGATTTCTGCCGTTCGAAGGTTTATTTCTGTCGTCCGAGCGGTTCCTGCTGTCTGAATTTCTTTTTCCTATCATGGTTTTACAAACTGCCGAGCCGACAGCTCAATTACCTCCTCTGCAGTTCAAAATTGTTTAGTGATAGTTTAACGAAATTCGGCGACATGTCAACACAAAAAATCCGACGAGCCGAAGCCCGCCGGACTTTTTGTAGCAAATGTTTAATTTCAACCGTTAATAAGTTTCTTGTAAAGTTCAATGTACTCGTGCGCGGAATTCTTCCAGCTGTAGTCGCTGTTCATGGCGTTGGAAGAAATTTGCAACCAAACTTCAAACTGCGCGTAAGTCGACAGCGCACGTTTGAGCGCGTACATCATCTCGTGGGCGTTATAGTTCGAGAAGACGAAGCCGTTGCCCTGTTTGGTGTACTTGTCGTACTGTTGAACGGTATCTTTCAAGCCGTCGGTTTCGCGAACAACCGGAGCCGCGCCGTAACGCATGGCGATAAGTTGTCCAATGCCGCACGGCTCGTAATTGCTCGGCATGAGGAAAATATCACTCGAGGCGTAAATCCTCTGCGCCAGTTCGTTGGAGAAGTAAATGTTGGCCGAAACTTTTTGCGGATAACGCCAGGCCAAACCTTTGAACCAGTCTTCGTAAACTTTGTCGCCGGTGCCGAGCAGAACGAATTGGAAGTCCTCATGCTGCAAAAGCTCGTCCATCATGCGCACGACAAGGTCGAGACCTTTGGCGGCGACGAGACGCGTGATCATGGAGACAATCGGAATTTTTCTGCCCTGCGGAAGTCCGAGCAACTCCTGCAGACGGATTTTGTTTTCGCATTTTTTGTCGAACGCGGCATAGGCATCGGAGGCGTCGTAGTTGACGAAAAGATTTTTGTCGGTCGCGGGATTGAACGTGTCGTAGTCGATGCCGTTGACAATGCCGTAGAGATCATCTTTGCGGCTGCGCAGAAGTCCGTCGAGGTGTTCGCCGAAATATTCGTACTGAATTTCCTGCGCGTAAGTCTTGCTGACGGTCGAGACGTAATCGGCGTAAATGATGCCGCCCTTCATGAAGTTGACCGCGTCATAGAATTCCAAGTCGCCGTTGTTGAAATATTTCCAATCCAGACCGAGCACATCGCCCATGATGTCTTTGGTGAAGACGCCCTGATACTTGAGGTTGTGAATCGTGTAAATCGTCTTGATGTTTTCATAACGCTCGTCGCCCTGGTGCTCAAGTTTCAGCAGAACGGGAACGAGACCTGCATGCCAGTCGTTGGCGTTGATTACGTCGGGCCAGAAGTCGATTGCGGGCAAACAATTCAGAATCGCACGGCAGAAGAACGAATAACGCTCGGCGTCATCGTCGTAGCCGTAGAGGCCTTCGCGTGCGAAATATTCTTCATTGTCCACGAAATAATAAATCACGCCGTCAAGTTCGTACTTGTCAATGCCGACGTATTTCGTGCGCCACGATACGGGAACGGTGCCCTCGTAAACGTGTTCCATGCCCTCGCGATACTTCTCGCCGATTTTGCTGAACTTCGGAAGAATAACGCGAACATCAACGCCCTGCTCTTTGAGAGCTTTTGGGAGTGAACCTGCTACATCGGCAAGACCGCCTGTTTTCACAAACGGTACCGCTTCCGACGCCACATAAAGAACTTTCATATCAAGAACTCCCTCCTGTTATCTGTTGTAAATGGGGAAAAATTTTTTCGGTTAAATCGTTCGCCGTGTCCAAATGCTCCGCCGGCACATCGTGCTTTAGGAAGATGGTTGCCAACGGCGGGATTGTCAATGTGATTGAGTGACTGCGATTGTGCCACGGAAAGTTTTCAGTCTTGAGGCTTGTCGAGTTGGTGACTCCGCTACCGCCGAATTCTTCCGCATCGGAGTTAAAGACTTCGACGTAAGAGCCGCTGTCGGGCACGCCGATTCGGTAGTCTTCGCGGGCATTTGGCGTGAAGTTGCACACGACTATCAGATAATCGTCGCTTTTCTCTGCCTTGCGAATGAACGAGACAATGCTGTTGTCGTTGTCGTTGCAGTCAATCCACTGGAAGCCATTCCAATCGAAGTCGACTTGCCAGAGCGATTTATTATCTACATAAAACTTGTTTAACGCCCGCGAATAATTTTGCAACCGTGCATGCATTTCATATTGTTCGACGAGGTGCCAATCTAAGCTTGCGTCTTCGTTCCACTCGATGAACTGGCCGAACTCGCCGCCCATGAATAAAAGCTTTTTGCCAGGGTGCGCCATCCAGTAGCCGAAGAAACATCTTAAGCCCGCAAACTTCTGCCAATAATCGCCGGGCATTTTTTCAATCAGCGACCGTTTGCCATGAACAACTTCATCGTGCGAAAGCGGTAGGATAAAATTTTCCGCGAACGCGTACATAAACGAGAACGTGACTTTGTCGTGATTCCACTTGCGATAAATCGGGTCGAGGCTCACATAGTCGAGCATGTCGTTCATCCAGCCCATGTTCCACTTGTAATTAAAGCCCATGCCACCCATATAGACCGGTTTTGAAATGAGCGGCCACGAGGTCGACTCTTCCGCCATCATCAACGCTTGTGGGTGATACTTGAAAACAGTTTCGTTGAGTTTCTTTAAGAATTCGACTGCCTCAAGATTGCCGGTGTCGCCGTAGCGATTAGGGGTCCACTCGCCTTCCAAGCGTCCGAAGTTAAGATACAACATATTTGCCACGCCGTCAATCCTTAACCCGTCAATGTGAAACTCTTCAAACCAGAAAAGCGCGTTAGAGATTAGAAAGCTTTGCACTTCCGTGCGCCCGTAATCGAAATTAATCGTACCCCAGCCACGATTCTCTGAAAGTTGCATATTGTCCGATTCGTAAAGATTAATGCCATCGAACTCGCGCAAACCGTGCGTATCTTTACAGAAGTGACCCGGCACCCAATCCATTATGATGCCGATATTATTTTTGTGCGCCGTCTCGACTAAATAACGGAAATCATTCGGCTCGCCGTAGCGGCTTGTCACCGCATAATAGCCCGTTGTCTGATAGCCCCACGAATTGTCAAGCGGGTGTTCCGTCAGTGGCATGAACTCAATATGCGTGTAGTTCATTTCCTTGACGTAGGCAATCAGCTTGTCGGCCAGCTCGCGATAGTTTAGATAATCTTTGTCTTTGCGTTGCCAGGAGCCTGCGTGCACTTCATAAATCAACATCGGGTGCGTGTAGGAGGATTGACGTTTTTTGCGTTCCTGCCACTCGTCGTCCGTCCACGTGTGATCTTCCAGGTTGTAAAGTTTCGAGGCGGTATTGGGACGTTTCTCCGCGTAAAAGCCGTAAGGATCGCCTTTCAAGACGTACGGTTCGTCGTGTTGCGAGCGGATTGCGTATTTGTAGTTGTCGCCGACTTTAAGGCCTTCGATGAAAATTTCCCACGTCTCGCCGTCGTCAAGACGAATCATTCGGTTGACGCGATTGTCCCAGTTGTTAAAATCTCCGACGACGCTGACGGATTTGGCATGCGGAGCCCACAGCGCAAAGCGTACGCCTTTTTTGCCGTCACGTTCCGTGAAGTGAGCACCGAGCATTTCATACGAGTGATAGTTCGTGCCTTGGTGGAAAAGGTAAAGACCGTATTCGTTGAGTTCGGATGTCTGCATGAATCAAGTCTCCTTTCCGCTAATCACTGACCGTCAATCGTCAATCACTGAATCTTACAAGGTTTGATGTTCCAGATTTCTGCGGCGTACTCATCAATAGTTCTGTCGGAAGAGAATCTGCCGGAGTTTGCGATATTCATTGCCGCCGAACGCAACCAACCTTGGCGGTCTTCGTAGCGTGTATAAATTTCGGCGTGCGCGTCGATGTAGGCGTTGAAGTCTTTCAAAATGAAGAATTCGTCGTTGCCTTGAATCAGATAGTCGCGGATTGAATGGAAGTTGCCGAAAGTGCCGTCGGTGAGTTTGTCGACGACGAGGCGGGCGTTCGGGTTACCGGTGTATTCGTTCCACGCGGAGTAGGTGCCGTTCTCGTAATAAGCCAAAACTTCGCCGGCTTTAAGTCCGAAGATGACGATATTGTCGTCGCCCACGGCCTCGCGAATTTCAACGTTTGCTCCGTCGAGAGTGCCCAGAGTTATCGCGCCGTTCATCATGAATTTCATGTTGCCCGTGCCGGAAGCCTCTTTGGACGCTGTGGAAATTTGCTCGCTGACGTCCGCCGCAGGATAGACAATCTCGCCGATTGACACGCCGAAGTTTTCAATAAAGACAACCTTCAGTCGGTCTTCGATTGACGGGTCGTTGTTGATTTTGTCGGCGATGGCGTTGATAAGACGGATTGTCTCCTTGGCGATATAGTAGCCGGCCGCCGCCTTGCCGCCGAAAAGATACGTCGTCGGAAGCGGCTTGTAGCTTGGGTCGTTCCTAAGTTTTTCGTACTGCCAGATGATATGTAGCGCGTTCATGAGCTGACGCTTGTAGGAGTGAATGCGCTTGACTTGAATGTCGAAAATTGTATTCGGGTCGAGTTCCACGCCCTGATGTTTCTTGATGAATTCGGCGAGCGCGGTCTTGCGAATCAATTTAATTTCGTCGAGTTCCTTAAGAACTTTGCGGTCGTCAACGGATTCGTTAAACAGGTCTAGCTGTTCGGGGTGACGGTGCCACACGCGGGAACGAATCGTCCTGTCGATGAGGTCGGCAAGTTCGGGATTGTTGCCCATGAGCCAGCGGCGGTGCGTGATGCCATTGGTCTTGTTGTTGAACATACGCGGCCAATACTCGTAAAAATCGTGGAGCGTCGTGGATTTGAGGATATCGCTGTGAATACGGGCTACGCCGTTGACCGAATGCGAGCCGACAATTGCCAGACGCGCCATGTGAACTTCTCCGCCTTCGATAATCGACATTGCGCGGAGCTTGTCGACGTTGTTGGGATAACGCGCCTTGACATATTCTAAATGACGACGGTTAACTTCGTCAATAACCATGTAAATTCTCGGAAGGAGAGCCTTGAACATGTCGACCGGCCATTTCTCCAACGCTTCGGGCATAATCGTGTGGTTCGTGTAGGCGACGACCGCGCGGGTAATCGTCCAAGCTTCGTTCCATTCAAGGTCGTAGTCGTCGACGAGGATGCGCATAAGTTCGGCGACGCAAAGCGCGGGGTGCGTGTCGTTAATGTGAATGGCAATTTTTTTATCGAGTTCGCGGATATTGCCGCCCGAACGGACGTAATGGCGAATGATACTTTGCGTGCCCGCCGAGACAAGGAAGTACTCTTGAATCAGACGCATGCGCTTGCCTTCGTTGGAGCTGTCGTCGGGATAGAGATATTCGGTGATGCTTTCGACGAATTCGCGATACTCATTCTTCTGGCGCATCTGTTCATGCGTC
>CAMZDU010000039.1 GCA_947305445.1 uncultured Selenomonadales bacterium | reverse complement strand
CTCGGTGAGCATTTGCCGCAGGAGGACTGCCGATTTTCTCGACGCGCCGCGGTTTTCGTGAACGATGGCTAACGTCTCCTGCTCAAGGTGCCGCCGTTCGTCGGGTTCGTCGAAAAGTTTTTTCGCCTGCGCGGCAAGTTCGTTGTCGTCGTTAACAGTGACACAAGCGTTGCGGTTCTTGAAAAGCGCGTGCAAATCTTTAAAGTTTTCCATGTGGTGGCCGACGATAATTGCCTTGCCGTGCGCGGCGGGTTCAAGAATATTGTGTCCGCCGTGGGAAACGAGACTGCCACCGACATAAATCACGTCGCCGACACTGTAGACTTGTCCGAGTTCGCCGATTGTGTCCAGGATAATAATGTCTTCGCCGGCGGGCGGACGCTTCTGCAATTCTGTTCGCGTTCCTACGGTGAAACCGGCCGCCTTGCACAGCGCGACGACTTCACGGGTGCGCAAAAGTTCACGCGGAGCAATGACGAGCCGAGCTTGCGGATGATTTTCGCGAATGGCTTTGAAAGCTTTGAGCACGAAATTTTCTTCGCCGCGATGAGTGCTACCCGCCAAAAAAATTTCTTTCGCGTCGGTAAGTCCCATGTCCGACAAAATTTTTGCACGCTGCTCGGCGGTGACGTCGGTGTAAGTCTGATCAAACTTCGTGTTGCCGGTGACGATAACCAAATTTTCCGGCGCACCAAGTTGCTTGACGTAACCGGCATCAACGGGCGAAGCCATTGCAAAAAGTTTGACCGTGCCGATCATGTCGCGCAAGATTGAGAACATGTACTTGTAACGCTTGACGCTCTTTTCGGAGATTCGGCCGTTGACCATCATAACGGGCACGTGATTTTCCCGCGCCGCCTTCAGGAAGTTCGGCCAAAGTTCCGTTTCGACGTTCAGAAAAACTCGCGGAAAAATTTTTCGGAAGACGTGCGCCGACACAAACGGCAAATCCAGCGGAAAATAAATTATGCTGTCAGCGTCCTTGATGATTCGATTCGCCATCGCATAGCCCGAAGTCGTCACGACCGACACGAGGATTGGCGACTTGGGAAACTCGCGGCGAAATTCTTTGATGAGCGGACTTGTCGCGACAATTTCACCGACGGACGCCGCGTGCACCCAGATACAATTTTTTTTCGCCACGGGGTCGAGTGCGCCCTTCGGGAAAAATCCGAAACTCTGTTTGATTCGTTCGACGAAGCCGCGCTCGCGTATCGAACGAATCATGAACACCGGGATAATCAGTATCACGACGAATATCGCCGCCAGGTTGTAAAGTAATTGCAATTAACGCGCTCCTATTCGTAAAATATTTCAAGCGTCCCATTCGCAAATGAAAGCATGTTCGGTAAGTACACCCGAATTGGTGCCGTCAGGTGATGTATCGTCCCAGTAACTAAAAGTGTAATAATTTTCGTACTCAATCGGAGGTTTTCCATAAATCTGCAAATAATTGCCCGAATTGTTAGGTTCTCCGGGCGCAAAGTTCATATATCCGAAATTTTCTCCGGTAACCCATTTCCATTCTCCCGATACTTTTTCCGCGCCAAGCCAAAAACCAAAATATCTTCCCTTATAATTCCGAAGTAAATCAGCGATGAACGCCTGCTCCATGCCCGAAGTTATGGTTACCAAATGACCGCCACGATTCTCGCAATAAGTTTTGGCGTCATTCCAAGTAAGTCCCGTGTCGATAATTTTATATCTGTGACCGTTGTAGTTGAATTTGACGGCGGCGGCGGGAATATTTTCAGCGTGAATATTTCCATGAGAGTTAATGAAGTCGTCAATATTTCGTTTCAACTCGTCGCTGTCGATTATTACCGTGACCGTCCCGAAAACTTGAATTGCGTCGTTGACCAAAGTCTTTTCTATCTGCGTGTCCGTGATTTTCAAGACGCCCGCTGTCATTGTTATAATATCATCTTCGACAAGTTCTAAGTCGCGAAGTTCGGAACGGCTTCTTATATAAACGCCTGCTTTTTCGCGAGCATTCCTCAGCGCATATGTTTTCGCCCGTTCGATAATTTGTTCTTGAGTCTCGGCTTCGCTCATTGTCGCCTTGCCCTCGCCCGTGTAAGTTTCAGTCTCGGCATTGGCGACGGACATAAAAAATAAACTCCCGACGATAAACAATGCGGTCAAAAACTTTTTCACGACTTCGCACCTCCCATAAGAATTTTATCGATTATAACACAGCGCGAAAAAAAAATCTGCCGATTGCCCGCGACAGACAAAATTTTTTTGAATCATCGACGATTGACACTGCCCAGAAGGGATCCCTAATTCAACGACTGTCGCGCCTTATCCTCAGAGTCGTGGTCTTACGTCGCATTTGATAAACTGTCTGTCGTGCTGAAAAATTTTTCGGGTCGGCGACGTGCGCTACAAATTTTTCACACGGGAAGGGAAAATTTATATCACGTCGAAGTTTGCACGCATGAGACAGCTATTTATTACGTTCAAGGAAAGTTGGAAAATTTTTTTGGCAGTGGCGGCAGTTTTATCGTTGCAACTGATTTCGGCGGGACAACTCCGTTTATGCGGCGCAGTCTTAATCGGTGCGCTGTTGAATTTTTTTTATTTCCTGTCGACGGTAGCGCGACTGGAGGCCGCCGCCTCGTCACCGGCCGCGCAGGCGAAAAAAATTATGCTCGTCGGGCTGTTGTTAAGGCTCGGCATGGTTTTTGCGGTTCTGGCGGTGGCGGTGCACATTTCGACGGAACTTTTCTTGGCGTCGGCGGTCTCGTTCGGCGTGTTTTATTTGACTGCGCTGTTTGTCTTGGCTCGCGCCGAAGCCCGAAAAAAATTTTGACGGTTGCAATCGTGACAGAGTGCCGGTTTGCGACTGCGAACTCTAAAATTTTTCGACGCCGCAACATTTATCACCGCCAAAAAATTTTGCGCGTGTTAAACTTTTGTGTCGGAGGAGGTGTCACGTTTCGGCTGTGAAAATTTTTTTGTAAGGAGGTGAAATTTTTTATGCATGAAATTGGTGTCCGCGAGACGGTAAATTTTCTCGGCTTGACGTTCAATATCGAGACACTCAAGATGACATGGTTGGCAATGGGCATTGTGATTCTGGTTGCGTGCCTGGCCACCCGCAACTTAAAAGCCGTGCCGCAGGGCTGGCAAAATTTTGTCGAGATGATTATCCTGTGGTTGCACGACCAAATTGACGCAATGATGGGCAGACGCGGCCGAATGCTCGCGCCGTTTATCGTCGGGCTGTTCATGTTTTTGCTGGCGAGCAACTTAATCGGACTGGTGCCGCTTATGGCCTCGCCGACCAACGACTTGAACACGACGCTCGGTCTTGCGCTCCTGGTGGTGGTAATCGTTCACTGTCTGGGTCTGTATTTCAAAGGCGGTCATTACATCGCGCACTTTTTCCAACCGACGCCGGTCTTCGTCGTCATCAACATGATTGAGGAGATTGCCAAGCCGATAACGCTCGCCTTCCGTCTTTTCGGAAATATTCTCGCGGGCGAAATTTTGATAATCGTTTTGCTCAAGCTGATGCCGATTTGGATGCCGATACCGTCGGTGGCGTGGTTGGCGTTCAGTATTTTTATCAGCTGTGTGCAGGCGGTTATTTTCACAATGCTGAGCATGGCTTACCTTGCCAACGCGGTCAAGGAAGATCATGCCGAGTGAGTTTGTAGCTTATAGAAAAATTCTATAAACTATCACCTAAATTTAAGGAGGATTTTTTAACATGGAACATGCAATTATGGTAGCGGCAGCACTTTTGGGCGCAGGTATCACAATGGGACTGGCGGCAATCGGCGCGGGCGTCGGTGACGGCTTGGTCACGAGCAAATTTATCGACGGCATCACCCGTCAACCGGAAGCGAAGAACACGCTTTTCACCAACACGCTTATTTCCGTCGGCTTGATTGAGGCTATGGCGATTATCGCAACGGTTGTCGCACTCATCATGCTCTACGCCAACCCGCTCCTCAGCTGAAATCTTCCCGCGTAAATCCCAAAACGAGGGGAGGAATTTATTTTGATTGAAATTAACGCAACGATTCTGGCGCAGATACTCAACTTTTTGATACTGGTCGTCATACTGCGTGCGGTTGCTTATAAACCCGTCGCCCGACTCTTGCAACAACGCTCGGACAAAATCCGCGACACGCTCGACAAAGCCGAGGCCGACCGTAAGGCCGCCGAACAGACTTTGGCGCAATACAAAAATCAACTGTCCGACGCGCACAAAAAAGCTCAAGAAATCGTCGACAAAGCCAACCTTACCGCACGCCAAGAACACGACAGCGCAGTTGCCGAAACGCGCCGGGAAATCGAGCGCATGAAACTTACCGCGCAAGCCGAAATCGAGAACGAACGCAATCGCGCTTTCGACGAGATGAAGTCGCAGATTATTTCGCTGAGTTTGGCGGCGGCCGGCAAAATCGTTTCAAAAAATATCGACACCAAAGAGAACGACAAACTCGTCAACGAATTTATTGCCGGTCTCAACAAAAACATGTTCGCCGACTTGAAGTGAGGTGCCGCAATGCTTAACATTCAGCTCGCCTCCAAATACGCCGCGGCAATTTTCGAGATTGCCGACGAAGAAAAAAATCTTGACGGCTACGACAAAGACCTCGGCAAAGTTCGTGAAGACGTGTTCGCCATTCCCGAAGCCGTGAAATTTTTTCAAAATCCGCTCGTGCCGCAACAGGCAAAAAAAGATTTGCTCAACCGCGCCGTCGGCAATGAAGTTTCCGCGACCGTGATGAATTTTTTGATGTTGCTCGTTGACAAAAAACGCATCGGCGTCTTCAATGAAATTTACGATATTTTCACGTCGCTCAAGAACAAAGCGCAGGGCGTTCTAATCGCGGACGTGACAAGTGCTTTCCCGCTGACGAAGAAACAGCAAGATGCGCTCGTCAAAAAACTCACGTCGCTCACCGGCCGCAAAATAAAAATCCGCACGCACAAGGACACGTCCATTCTCGGCGGACTCATCTTGAAAATCGGCGACAAACGCATTGACGGCTCGGCGGCGGGACGTCTGCGCGCACTTCGGAGTTCTATGCTCGGTTCGAGGTGATGCCCCATGCTGAAAAAATTTTTTTGTGTAGCAATCGTCTTGGCAACGTTTTACGGCGCGGCGGTTCTTCTCGTCGTCAACAGGGCGGCGGCTCAAGACATTTGGATTGAAAGCTACAGCAGCCGTGTTCAATGCTACGTGATGACGGAAACTTTTATCAACCGCACGCAATACAGAGACAATCGCGCCTTCAGCGTGGATGTAAAATTTGTCGGCGCGACTGTCGCTGTGCACAACTACTCCTTCCGCGAAAACGACGGCATAATTTGGTTTAACGTCAACGGCGGCGCGGACGACGTTATCTTCAACGATGAGCTCGCCAAAAGAATTTGGGAATTCGGTTTAAAATATCTCGGCATTGACTACGAAGTCAGATACGATTAACGAGAGGTGAAGTCTAGAACATGAAGATAAATCCTGATGAAATCACTGCGATAATCAAGGAGCAGATTAAAAATTACAACGTCGATTTAAACGTGGACGAAGTCGGCACGGTCATTGAAATCGGTGACGGTATCGCGCACATTCACGGACTCGATAAGGCCATGTCGGGCGAGCTGCTCGACTTTGGCGACGATATTTTTGGTCTCGTCCTCAACTTGGAGCAGGATAACGTCGGCGCGGTTATTCTCGGTCGCGACAACGAAATTAAAGAAGGCGCAACCGTCAAACGCACCGGACGCATTATGCAGGTTCCCGTCGGTGAAAACATGATCGGGCGCGTCGTTGACGCTCTCGGTCGTCCGATTGACGGCAAAGGCCCCATTGAGACGACAAAGGCTCGTCCTGTCGAGTTCAAAGCTCCCGGCATCGCCGACAGAAAATCCGTTCATGAACCGTTGCAAACCGGCTTGAAGGCAATCGACGCGCTCGTCCCAATCGGCCGCGGCCAGCGCGAGCTTATCATCGGCGACCGCGGTATCGGAAAATCCGCCATTGCCATTGACACGATTATCAACCAAAAAGGGCAGAACTGTATCTGCATTTACGTCGCCATCGGTCAGAAGGCTTCGACCGTTGCCCGCGTCGTCAAAACTTTGGAAGACCACGGCGCAATGGAATATTCAATCGTCGTGGCCGCCACCGCCGCCGACTCCGCGCCTCTGCAATACCTCGCGCCTTATGCCGGTGTCACAATGGCGGAGTATTTCATGTACGAAAAGCACGGCCACTGCCTTTGCATTTACGACGACTTGACGAAGCACGCGGCGGCTTATCGTGCAATGTCGTTGCTGTTGAGACGTCCGCCCGGCCGTGAAGCTTACCCCGGTGACGTTTTCTATCTGCATTCGAGACTTTTGGAGCGCGCCGCCAAACTCAGCGACAGGCTCGGTGCCGGCTCGATAACCGCGTTGCCGATTATCGAGACGCAGGCCGGCGACGTGTCCGCTTACATTCCCACGAACGTCATCTCAATCACCGACGGGCAGATAATGCTTGAGACCGACTCGTTTTACTCCGGCATTCGTCCAGCAATCAGCGTCGGCTTGAGCGTGTCGCGTGTCGGCGGTGCCGCGCAAATTAAAGCCATGAAACAAGTTGCGGGCACCATGCGTTTGGATTTGGCGCAGTATCGTGAGCTGGCGGCGTTCGCGCAGTTCGGCTCCGACTTGGACAAAGCGACGAAAGCTCAGCTCGACCGCGGCGCACGCATGGTTGAGACGCTTAAGCAGTCGCAATATTCTCCGCTCGCCGTCGAAGATCAGGTGCTGACGATTTACACGGCGGTCAAAGGTTTCCTCGCCGATATTCCCGTCGACAAGGTTGTCCAGTTCCACGGCGACTTTATAAAATTCATGCATACCAATCACGCCGACATAGGCAAAAAGATTATCGACAAGAAGAAACTTGACGACGACCTCGAAGCCGAGATTAAAGCTGCCATCGCCGAATTTAAAGAGACCGTCACTTACAAGACTGCGGACTGAGGCGGTGAGCTGAATGGCAAATTTACAACACATTCGCCGCCGCATCAAGAGCGTCAAAAATATTCAGAAGATCACCAACGCAATGGACATGATTGCCCGTTCGCGCTTCAATGCGGCACGCGAAGCACTGTTCGGAAATTTACCGTACGTCGCCAAGACCAAGGAGATTATGCGGCGCGTGATGACTCAAATGCGCGGGCAGGAGTACGAGCACCCGTTCCTCAAGACACGCGCCGATCTCATCGCCGAACAGCAGGAAGGTGCCGGCAAATTTTTGTTCATAGTCATTGCGTCGGACAAAGGGCTTGCGGGTTCGTTTTCCAGCAACGTCTTCAAAGAGGCGCACGATACGATTGAATACGACGGCACCGGCGAGAACACTTCCCTCGACGACGACGGCGACGACGAAAATTTCCACAAGAAAAATTTCGACGCGCTCAAAGGCATCAAGCCAGCGGGCAGACGAACTCCAAAACAACAACGTCAGATGAGTGCAACCGGCGGCATTGCAAAGGCGACAGCTCATCAGGGCGGCGCAGCTTCTGCCGGCTCGAATGTCTCTGTTGCCCGCGAATATCATGACGCCGATTACATTGACGGCATTGAACTTATCACCGTCGGCCGAAAGGCGACCACTCATTTTCGTCAGCGCGGTTACAACATCATCAAGAGCTACCACGGCATAAGCGAGCGGCCGCAATACAAGTACGCCAAGGAAATTGCCGACATCGTCATGGAACGTTTTGCAAGCGGCGAAATTATCGACGTCACGCTGATTTATACTCAGTTCAAGTCCGCGATAAGTTGTGCGCCCGACGACGTGACGCTCCTACCGATTGTCACCGACGATTACGCAAAGGCAAGTGCGACGCTTAAAGAGGAGTACATTTACGAGCCGGACGTTGTCAAAATTTTGAGCGACTTCCTGCCGCGGAGAATTGCCACGCGAATTTACGGCGCAATGCTCCACTCGGCCGCTTCC
>CAMZDU010000038.1 GCA_947305445.1 uncultured Selenomonadales bacterium | reverse complement strand
GGCGAAAATTGTCCATCATTGAGATTGTGCCGAGGCTTGCCGAGCTGTAACGACTGCGTGCGCCGAGGATATGCATCGTGATGTAGAGGACTTCGCTTTCCGGCACGTCCAGACCCAATGTTGCAGAAATTTTTCCTGCCAAAATTTGCGCCGCAGAAAATTCACGGCTCTCGCGCAAACGTGCGGCCGTCTGCTCGTCAACGGTAACGGGCTCGTGATTTTTTATTCGCCGCACCGCCAGCGACAAATGTACCACCAATCCGAGGAATGCGTTGTCCGACAGCTTGTAACCTAAATCATTTTCCGTGACGCGAATCATTTGTTCCAGCCGCCGCCACTCGCCCGCGTCGATTAGTTCAAGCAGGAACTTCGACACCTGCGCAACGGTCGCGTCGTCGTCTTCGGGCAAATTGTCCTGCATGAGGGTCAACAGTCGCTCCTCGCTGACGTGCTCATAAATATAGCGGACGATTGCCCGTCGCAGGTCGCGCTCGTCGCCGAGCAAACTTACGCCAAGTCCGGGCTTGCGCAAAAGTCGCAGGCCTTGATTGCGGAACCACGGCTCCAACTTGTCCAAGTCGTTGCTTATCGTCGAGTCGGTGACGTGCACGGCACTTGAGAGCACGAAAAGTTTTATCGGCTCGCGGTTCGACAAAAGCTTGCTGATTATAATTGAGCGTCGCTCGTTTGGAGCGTACTCGCGCTTTTCGGTCGATTTGAGCTGTTTGGCGAGGGCGTAACGTTTTACGTCGCTGCCGATTACTTTTATGCCCGCGCCGGATTTTTTTTCGAGTTGCAAGCCGACGGACTCCAGCACGTCTTCTACCTTCGGCAGTTGACGCGACACTGTCTTTGCGCTGACGGAAAGTTTATTTGCTATATCCGCCGTTGTTTGAAAAATTTTTTCTTGCAGAAGCAGTGTCAAGATGTCACGCGTTCTCTGTTCCATTAAATCATCTCCCACAAGTTAGGAGTTATAACGACGCCGATTCAAATCCTAGAGGTTGTTGGTAAATCCAAAGTCATCATGTGCCGAGGAATTTTTTCGACCGACGAGGCGCAAGCACGAAGGCGTACTGCGGTACGTCGAGTGCGCAACAACGAAGTCAGGCGGAAAAATAACCGGCACTGCCGGAGTTTACCAACAGCCCCTAACTGCTTTAACAAATTCGCGGGACAAGTTCGCCCGTCGGCATGTCGACAATCCTCACGCCGCCGATTGAAGTCCTCAAGCCGACTTTGCCTGCAGAATTCGTGACGACTTCGCCAATCAACGCCGCGTGCCGACCGTAAACATTGCGCCGCATGACCGACAAAATTTTTTCGGCAGACTCGGCGGGCACGACCGCGACTATTTTGCCTTCGTTGGCAAGTTCGAGCACATCAAAGCCGAGGATGTCGCAAACGCCGCGCACTTCGTCGCGCACGGGAATTTTTTCTTCGTCAAGCAAAATTCCGACGCCGGCCGCCTGTGCAATCTCGTTAAGCACCGCGCTGAGTCCGCCGCGTGTCGCGTCGCGCAACATTGCAATTTTCGGCTCGGCGGCAAGCATTTCGTCAATCAGTTCGTTGAGCGGCGCACAGTCCGAGCAAATATTTTCGGGAAGTTCCAAACCGTGACGACCGGCCAAAATCGTCGTCGCGTGGTCGCCGATAAATCCCGACAGCAAAATTTTCATGCCCGTGCGAACGTTGCGGGGCGAAATATTTACGCCGTCAATCAGTTCGCCGATTCCAGCAGTGTTGATAAAAATTCCGTCCGCTTGCCCGCGCCCGACGACTTTCGTGTCGCCCGTGACGATTTTAACGCCGGCCTCCCGTGCCGCCGCAGCCATGGAGCCAACTATTTTTTTCAGCGCGTCGAGGTCGAAGCCTTCTTCCAAAATTATACCGACGGACAAAAATTTCGGCGTTGCACCGGTGACGGCCAGGTCGTTAATCGTGCCGCAGACACTTAACTTGCCGATGTCGCCGCCGCGAAAAAAAATCGGCCGCACTACGTAACTGTCAGTAGTCATCGCCAGTTGACCGAGTTTTGCGCCGTCGTGAAGCTCGCGTAAAATTTCGTTGTCGAAAGCGGGCAGAATCACTTCTTGCAAAAGCTGTGCGCTTAGTTTGCCGCCCGCGCCATGTGCCATTAAAATTTTTTTAGCCATAGTATCACCACTTGAAATTATTTCCGCCGTATTTGAACCAGGCCGCGCAGACACCTTCGACCGAGACCATGCAAGGGCCGATTGCGTGGAGCGGCTTACAGGCCTTGCCGAAGAGCGGACAATCCGTCGGTTTGATGACGCCGCGCAACACTTCGCCGCAACGACACGCAGATTTTTTTTCGACGCGTTCAATTTCAATCGGCTCGACACGCTCAATGTCGAAGGCCGCAAATTCGTCACGCATGCGCAATCCCGACGCAGGGATTTTTCCGAGGCCGCGCCAATCGGCGTCCGTCACTTCGTAAACTTGCGACAGAATTTTTTTCGCGGCAACGTTGCCCTCGTCCGTGACGACAGCGCGATAATTATTCGTGACTTGCGCTCGTCCGCTGTCAAGTTGTTCAAGCAAACTGACCAGCGCGGATAAAATTTCGTCCGCCTCGAAGCCGCCGATTGCGCCGGAAATTTTAAATTCGTCCGCCAAAAAGTTGAAAGCCTTCGCGCCGATTACTACCGCCACGTGTCCCGGCAACAAAAATCCGTCGACTTTAACGGCCGCGTCGTCGAGTAACACGCGCAATGTCGGCGGGACGAGTTTTTGAGCAGAGAGCATGAATAAATTTTTCACGCCGCGAGCCTGTGCCGCCAAGACCGTCGCCGCCGCAGTCGGGGCAGTTGTCTCGAATCCGACCGCCAGAAAAATTATCTGCTTGCGCGAATTTTCTTCGGCGATTTTTACGGCGTCAAGTGGTGAATAGACAATCCGCACGTCCGCTCCTTCAGCCGAGGCCGCCGCCAAACTTGAACGCGAGCCGGGAACTTTCAGCATGTCGCCGAACGTCGCCACGATAAAATTTTTCCGCCGCGAGTAGGCGATTGCCTTGTCAATGTAATCGTCGTTCGTGACGCAAACCGGACAGCCCGGCCCGCTGACAAGCTCGACGTTGTCCGGCAAAATCTGCCGAATGCCCGAACGAAATATCGCGACCGTGTGTGTGCCGCAAACTTCCATAAAGCGCAGAGATTTTTTCCCGTCCGCCAGCCGCGAAATTTTTTTGACAAGTTTTAAAGTGTCAGCCATGTCGTCACCTGTGCAGGGAGTTAATCTCGTTGGCAACCGATTCCGCCCTGAAGCCGATTATAATTTGAACCGCCGTATCTTTAATCAACAGGCCTTTAATGGAGTCGAGCGACTTCAACTTTTTCTCGTTGATTTTGGTGTCGTCATTGACGGTAATGCGCAGACGAGTTATGCAGTTGTCAATCGTTTTAAAATTGCTCGAACCGCCCAAGGCGTCGACAATTCCTTCGGCAACCTCTCTGTCGCTCAATTTATTGTCGGCAGTATCTTCGTAACGGCCGAGCGTCGGCAACTCAAATATAGCAATAACTTGACTGAACACGATGTAATACAGCAGACCGAAAATAATTCCCATCGGGATAATCAGCTCCGGTCGCGTCGCCAAGCCCCAGTTAAGCACGTAGTCGACAAAGCCCATTGAAAAGCTACAACCGATTAAAATGCCCGCCTCGTAACAGACAAACATTGACACGCCGAACAAAATTGCATGTGCCGCGTAAAGTGCCGGCGCGAGGAACATAAACGAAAATTCAATCGGCTCGGTTATGCCCGTCAAAAAAGATGTCAGTGCCATTGAGATGAGTGCGCCCGCAATTTTCGGACGATTATGCGGCAGAGCGGTTCGGTACATTGCAAAGGCCACTGCCGGCAATCCGAACATCATCACGGGGAAGCCGCCCGTCATGAAAGCTCCCGCCGTCGGGTCGCCCGCAAAAAATCTCGTCATGTCACCGCGCACAACCGCGCCCGTCACGGGATTTGTATACTCGCCGAACATGAAGAACACCATATTGTTTAAAATGTGGTGCAGACCCAGCGGCAACAATATTCGATTCAAGACGCCGTAAGTAAACGCACCCAAGCTACCGGCATTGACAATCGCGCCGCCGACGAATTCAATCGCCTTTTGTATGGGTGGCCAAATCACACCGAATATCACCGCAAGGATAATCGCCGCCAGAGAAGTTATAATTGCAACGGAGCGTCGTCCGCCGAAGAAGCCGAGAAACTCCGGCACTTTGACGTTGTAGAAACGATTATAAATAAAACCGGCCGTCAATCCGCTGATTAAGCCTGCGAAGACGCCCATGTTGATTTCGGGATCAATACTTTTTAGCGCGGTCGTGAGCACCGAATAGCAAACGAAGCCCGACAATCCCGCCGCACCGTTGTCATGCTTGTCCCAGCTGAGTCCGAAGGCGATACCTATTGCAAAAATTATCGGCAGGTTGTCGAAGATTGCTTGACCTGCCTGTTCGAGCATATCTATATTGAAAACGTCGTCTGCACCGAAACGCAGGAGTATCGCCGCCGCCGGCAAAACCGCTACGGGCAACATCAACGCTTTGCCGACTGTTTGAAGTTTGTCGAATGTTATCAAATGAAACACACCCTTTTATCAATTAGGAATGTGAAATTGTTATAGCGGCGGTATTGTTGTCGCTGAGCAAATCATAATTCCTCATTCCTAACTCCTAATTCCTAGGAAGTTCCTAATTGTTTTGTCTTCTCGCAACGCGTTATATACATAAAAGCGGAGCCGTGGGACTCCGCCGAAAATTTCATCGTTGCTATTGCGGATGTAATTGCTGATTATATTGTTGCGGCTGATTGTATTGTTGAGTTTGGTCGTATTGTTGCGGTTGGACGTAAGTTTGTTGTACGCCGTAAGACTGGGCGTAGGCCTGTTGAGCCGCCTGCTGATTCATTTGGAGTTTTGCTTGCTGAAGAATCTGGCGCGCCTGTTCAAGACCGGATTGAGCCTGTTGCACGCCCTGGAAAGTGTTCGTCACGTGCGCTATCAGCTGGTCGAAAACTTGATTGGCATAGCGGTCGGCGTCGTCTTGAAGTTGTTTGGAGTTTTGTCGTGTGCGCTCCATAATTTCGGCTTCCTGCTGTTGCGCTTGATTCAAAACCATGCGCGATTTTTCGCGTGCCTTGACGACAATATCGTTCTCGTCGAGAATTTGCTCGGCTTGCAGTTGCGCCTGCTTGATGATGTTGGCGGCTTCCTGTTGCGCGTTCTGAATAATATTGTCGCGTTCCTTCATGACTTCGGTTGCGTGTTCAAGTTCGAGCGGCAAATCTTTGCGCAACTCTTCAACCAGATGAATCAAGTCTTCTTCCGAGATGACGGTTTTGTTTGTAAGCGGCAAGTGCGGTGCGCTCGCCACAAGATTTTCTATCTTATTTAAGGTGTCGCGTACTGCCATAATCATTCCCCTCTACGTCAGTATTGGTTGAGGTCTTCATTTTGGCCTGGAGCGCGAATTCCACACACTCCGGCACGAGTCCGTGCACGTCGCCGCCGAAATGCGCCAGTTCACGTACTCCCGAAGAACTTATAAACAAAAATTCTGGTGCTGTCAATAAAAAAATTGTATCGACGGTCGGAATAAGGTGACGCATCATTTGCGCCGTGTTGACTTCGTATTCAAAATCCGCCGCAGAGCGCAGTCCGCGAACGATAATATTGACGTCGTGCTTTTTGATGTAATCGGCGGCCAAAGTATTGCAGGCGTCTACGGTCAAATTTTCGATGTGGACGGTAGCTTCGCGCAACAGCTCGACGCGCTCCTGCATGTTGAACAGAAATTTTTTCTGCTCGTTGATGAAAACGCAGACAATAAGCTCGTCGACCATTTTGGCCGCCCGCTCGAAAATATTTACGTGTCCGTTGGTGACGGGGTCAAAGCTCCCCGTGCAAATTGCCTTCTTCATGTCGGTAAGTTCCTTTCAAAAATTTCAATCGCCGTCGTGTGGCCGCAAGTGATTTGTCGCACAAGCCGGAAGGTTGGCGGCACGTCGACTAAAATTTCTTTCGCGCCGTGTTCGACGATTATCAAGCCGCCCGTGTTTAGTAAATTCAGCTCCGCGACAAGACGCAAAGATTTTTCTGCAAGTCCTCTCGCATACGGCGGGTCGCTGAAAATTAAATCGAATGACGCACCTTGACGCGAGAGCCGCTGTAAAATTTTCGCGAAGTCGCCGCGAAAAATTTTGCACTCGTCCAAAAATTTTGCCCGCGTCGCGTTGTCGCGGATAATGTCGGCAGTCGTCGTGTCGATGAAGGTCGCCGAATGTGCGCCGCGTGAAATTGATTCAAGTCCCAAAGCTCCCGTGCCCGCGAAAATGTCCAGCACAGAATTTATTTCCGCGAAGGTGATAAGTCCGCTCAAAATGCTGAAGAGGGATTCTTTTATGCGGTCTGAAGTCGGTCGCGTCGAAAATCCTGCGGGCGTCTTCAAGCGCAAACCTTTGGCGCGTCCCGTGATGATTCGCATGATTCAGCGCAAGAGATCAATTTTTTGAATTTCGTAACCGTGCTTGGCAAGGGCGCGGACGATTCGATCAATGTGCTCGTGATTGTGCGTTTCAACTGTGACTTCCAAGCCGACTTTTTTAAAGCTGTCCGTAACTCGTGCTTGGTCGTGCTCAAGCTTGATGACGTTTGCATTCTCTTCGGAAAGTATGCGCGACACGTTAAGCAGTTCGCCGGGTTTGTCGGCCAGCAATACGCCGAAACAGAAAATTCTGCCGCGAACTATTAATGCTTTGTCAATCAGCGCGGAAAGCGTTGAAATATCAATATTCCCGCCGCTGACGATTGCGACGATCTTTTTGCCTTTGAAGTTGAGTTTATTTAGTGCGGCTAAACTTAAAACGCCGGCACCCTCGGCGATAAGTTTGTGTTTTTCAATCAGATACAACAGCGCGGACATGATTTCCATTTCGTTGACGGTGATAATTTCGTCCAGATATTTTTGACAGAATGCAAAAGTCAAATCGCCCGCCGTCTTGACCGCGCAACCGTCGGCAACGGTGTCGGAGCTTGGAAGCGTGACAAGTTTGCCCGCATCAAGAGCCGCCTTCATGCAGGCCGCGTTCTCCGGCTCGACGCCGATAACTTTGACGTGCGGACTGACAACCTTTGTGGCAAGTGCCACGCCGCTTGCAAAACCGCCGCCGCCAATCGGAACTAAAATCGCGTCCACGTCTTTAAGTTCGTTGATTATTTCAAGAGCAGTCGTGCCCTGACCGAGCAGGACTTCCAGGTCGTTGAACGGGTGAACGTAAACATAACCGTGACGTTTGCAAAGTTCGAGACTGTGTTTGTAAGCATCGTCGAAGCCGTCGCCGTGAAGAATGACTTCCGCGCCATAAGCTTTCGTAGCCTCGACTTTAAGTATCGGCGTAGTTGCGGGCATGCAGATTACGGCCTTGACGCCGAGTTTTTGCGCGGCGAAGGCAACGCCTTGCGCGTGGTTGCCGGCCGAAGCCGTGATAACTCCGCGCTTGCGCTCCTCGTCTGTCAAATGGCTGATTTTGTTGTACGCGCCGCGCAACTTAAACGCGCCGGTGTGTTGCATGTTTTCGGGTTTGAGGAAAATTTCGTTGCCGCTAAGCTCCGAAAAAAAATCGCTCGGAATTAATCGAGTTTTCTTGACGATTCCGGCGAGCTGTTTATCGGCGCGGTAAACATCGGCAATGGTCGTGCGCTCGACGATTTCGGCGGGCGTCAAAATTTTTTCGTCCGCCGCCGCAATATTTTTCGTGTCGCTCAAAATTCAAAACCTCCCGTTACTTGCTATAAATAATTTATCACTCAAAAGAGTGCACGTCAACACGAATAAGAAGCCAAACACGGAAATCAATTTTCAGACAAAAGCTTTTCAAATTAGGCTGCGTTCACACTAAAGAATCAATAACCATGGCTAAAAGGATAAAACCAGCGAAAATAA
>CAMZDU010000037.1 GCA_947305445.1 uncultured Selenomonadales bacterium | reverse complement strand
CTCCCTTTTATCAATTAGGAATTAGGAATTGTGATTCGGTTGTTGACGACAACGACACTCAAAAAATTTCTAATTCCTAATTCTCATTCCTCATTGACGAAGCCGCAGTTACTAATTGAAGATAATTCATGATTAATGAGGTTGTCGAGTTCGACGATACCCGCGCCGGTCTCCGAGCTGACGCAAATAGTTTTTAAGCCGGAAACTTCTCTGGCAGCCGCCGCCAATGCCGCGCCGCCGTCCGTAAATAAATCCGCCCGACTTATCACCACGATTACCGACGAGCCGCCCTTGCGCAATTTATTAATCCAGGCAAGCTCCAGCTCGAACGAATCGTCCGTTATCAACATCAGCGCGACTTCGACGGTTTGCGCGGATTTTTCGGCGGTGGAGCCTTCCACGTCCACGCCGACTGTGTCGACCAGCATGACTTTTGTCACGCCGCTTATTTCCATCGCGCTGAATGATGCGTCCTGTATAATTTTTTGTCTGGTCAGCGCGTACATCAGCGCGGATTTGCCGCTCTTGCGCTTGCCGAAAATGCCAACTTGTCTCATGCGCGCACGCCTCCTAAAAATAATTCGTAATGCTAAATTTGTAATGCGCAATGAAAATTTCCACGGCGCATTTGTTTCGAGTGATTATAGCAAACTTTCTATGGCAAGTCGACAAGTTTACGGCGTCTTTTAACCGCCGAAAATTTTTTGAAGTGGTCGTCTGCCACCGTTACGCTTATTTTTACAGCAGAACGATTTAACTGTCAACCGGCAATTCAGTTAGGAGTTGTACGGAAAATTCACCTCCTCACTCAATCGGCGTTTTCTTGCAAAAAAAAATCCTCCCGATTGACGGTGAGGATTTTTTTTCGTGTGACGATTATTCAGAACGAAGTACCAACTGAGAAATGGAATCTGCCGCCCTGCGAGTCGCGACCGTAATCCAAACGCAAAGGACCCATCGGCGTGTTCAACGTAATGCCGACACCGATACTGGCCTTGAAGTCACGCGGGCGAAAACCGTCGTTCCACGCGCTGCCAAAATCCGTGAAGAGTGCGCCCTGAATTTTTTTCGCGAGCGGGAAACGATATTCAATCGAGCCGAGGAGCATTCTGTTGCCGCGAAATTGGTCGTCGCGGTAGCCGCGCAGGGAGCCTTGTCCGCCGACGCGAAATTGGTTAAATTCCGTCAAGTCGCCGCGCCCGTAACCAACCATGCCGCGTATCGCCCAAACTTGATCGTGGTCGCCGGCCTTGCGATAATTTTGGTGGTCGAGCGAAATTTTTTGGAAGTCGAAGTCGCCGCCGAAAGCACCAACCTCCAACGTTAGGTTGACTTTGTTGCCTTCGGTGGGCATGTAAATATTGTCGCGGGTATCGGTGATGTGTTCAAGGATAATACTGCGCGTCAAGCCGAAATTTTTCTTGCGCCAATCGGAATATTCCCAGCCGCTACGGTTGCCGGCATTGCCGCTGGAAACGTGACGGACGTATTTATCTTTGCGATTGCGCAACGTGATATAGTTGGTCGAATACTCGCTGACGGGGCGGCTGACGGTGATTTCGCCGCCGGAATATTTGCGCATGTATTCTTCCTTAAAGTCGCCGTGTGTGTCGTAATCGTTGTAAGAGTATGTGCGATTGTAAAGTTGCAGACGAAAGGCGGTCTCGTGACGGTCAATCCACGGGTGACGGAAGGAGAAGTTGTAACCGTGAGCGTCGGTCTCGTCGCCGCTCTTCTCGTAAATAATTTGAATTGAGTCGCCGCGTCCGCGGAAGTTCGATTCAGTCAAGCTGACCATGCCGATAATGCCGTCGCTCGTTGAGTAGCCCGCGCCTATGCCGAAAGTACCTGTGCGTTTCTCCTTAACGTTGATTTCCATGATAACCGCGTTGGGTTCGACGCCGGATTTCATGTTGATGTTGACGTCCTCAAAAAAGCCGAGATTGTAGACGCGTTGCATGGAGCGGCGTGCAAGCTTGGCGTTAAAGGGCGTGCCGACTTTTTGGCGCATCTCGCGGAGAATAACTTTGTCTTTGGTCTTCTTGTTGCCTTTGACGGCGTAACCTTCCAAAATGCCTTCGTTGATTTTAAGTGTGAGGACGCCGTCGTTGTCCATGTTGATGTCGGTGACTTTCATGAGGGTGAAGCCTTCGTTGCGGTAATCCTCCTGAATGCGGGCAATGTCGTCGTGAACGGTGTTGTTGTTGAGAATTTCGCCGCGCTTGACCGTCAACAGCTCGTCGAGTTCTTTTTTGCTGTAGAGCGTGTTGCCGGTGAAGACGACGTCTTTAAGAATCGGATTTTCCATGACGTGGAAAGTTATGACGACGCCTTCGGGAATTTTCTCGAACGTCAAATAAGCTTCGTAGAAATATCCGGTGTTAAGCAGGGCGTTGCGGTCGCGAACGGCACCGGCCACCGTGAACGAGTCGCCGACGTTTTCCGTTACTGCCATTTTCACGGTCGGGAGCGTGGCCGAGCCAGCTCCTTCAAAATTAATATCGACGATGGTCTGTCCCTCGAACTGCTTAAGATAATCGATAATATCCGTCTCGACTCGCGAGTTGTACGGTTCGGGCAAAGGCGCAGGCTCGTTGATTTTTGCTCTGTCGTCGGCGGCAGGTTCAATCGGCGTCGGTTCGGTCGGGGTCGGCTCAATCGGTGTCGGTTCAGCCGGTATAATCTCTGCCGGCGGCGGTTCGGCCGGAGGCGTCTCAACTTTGGGCGGCTCTGTCGGCGTGACTTCGGTCGACGGCGGGTTGTGCGGCGTGATTTCGGTCGGAACGATTTCAATCGTTTCGGGCGGAGTGTCTGCTGTTGTCTCGAACGGCTTGTTGACTTCGGGAGCGGCCTCGCATGATTCAAACCCGAATATCAATGGCAACGTCATTGCCGCCGCAATGAATGTTGCTCGTTTCCTCCGCGAAAATCTGTTGACTTTCAAAAGATAAACCTCCCCGGTGAATAGTGAATAGTGTACAGCGGTGAACAGCAAACCGTTCACAGTTCACTATTCACTAAAATTTAAATCTCGCTTCGATGCTGAAGATGTAGTCTTTTCCCTCGCGCTCAACCGTCAAACCGACATTGTCGTTGAAGTCGTATTGCAGACCGTAGCGGTGAAGCTTGTGGCTGCCGAAACCGCGAGTGTAACGAATCATGAGTTTTTCGTTAATGTATTTGCCGACGGTGACGTTGTAATCTTTGTCGTCGCGGCCGCTGCGCTCGGCAGTGTTATAATGTTGGAACAACGAGCCGGTGCCTCTGGCAATAGTCAACTGATCGATGCCGAGCTTGCGTTTCAACGTGTCCTCAATATCGGAAAGAATCGTCATCTGCAAGCCGATTGCCAACGCGTCCGCCGCCGATAAGTTCTTGCCGTTTGTATAAGCTTGGCGCAACGTGAGCAGTCGCAAAATTTCCGTGTCGGACATTTCGGGACTCGAAGTCAATTTGAGTTGCATGTTGTCGGGCGATCCGTTGACTGTCAAGAAAATTTTCGTGCGGTCAATCTTCGTTTCCGCCAAGAAGTTTAACGTCGGCATGAAGTTGCCGATTTGGTTGAAGTGCGCCTCGCCCTCACGAATATTAAACACTGATTCAAGATAAGTCAAGGTACCGCCGCGCTTAACATTGACAGTGCCGGAAGTTTTCGGATTGCGCATGCTCCGCTCAAAACGCGCATTGCCCGTCAAATATAAATCATACAGGCGCGAGCTGTAGAAGTGAACTTTGTCGCCGAGATTAACCGACACGTCCATTAACCAATCCGGAAGCGGCTCGTCGCTGTCGGGCACGCTCGTAATCGTCACGCGGCACTTGTCCAGATTGACTTGCCCAGAAAGTTTCGGCATGTTCCGATGCATGAAGCTTGACTCGCTGAAATTGAAATTCGCGTTGACAAGGCCGTCGAAGATGTTACTGTCAATATCGAGATTGACTGCCGCGAAGTCGAAGTTGTAGTCACTCAACTCCAGGCCGGAAAAATTTAAGCCGCCCGTCAACGCGAAGGTGCCGCCGCCGATTTGTCCGGAAAAATTTTCAACCTCGAAGCGTTCGTCGCGGAAGACCGTCGAAATATTTATGTGCTCAATCAAACTTTTCATGTCTTTAAGTTTGACGGAGCCGTCGTTGAGAGAAATTTTTCCGTTGATTTGCGGGTGAGCCGCCGTGCCCGTGATTTTAACCGCGCCATCCAGCTCGCCGACGCCGAATGAAACCATCTTGTTGCTGACAACGGGCAACAGACTTAAATCCGCGCCGTCCATTGAGACAGTCAAGTTTAACTGCTCGTCGTCGGGAAGCGCGTCTTTCGTCCGAGCCATCACGGCTTTAAAGGGAACGTCACCCGTGATTTTCGCGCTGTAAGTTTTGCCGCTGAGTTCGCGCTGAACGCTCAGCTCCTCGATGTTGACAACTTCGCCTTTCATGAGGAAGTGCCCGTGCAGTAAATCGAAGGTCGCGCCTTTAATGGAGCCGGCCGCCGTCCAAAGTACCTCGCCGAACGGTTTGTCGACCGTGCCGTTGAGTTTGGCGACAATGTTCGACGTGCCGGTCATGTCAACGTTGTAACCCGCCGCTTTGCTGAAAAGACCCAGTTCCAGATTTTTGGCGATAAAAGTCACGTCAAGCGGCCCGTAACGATTTGCCGAGCCGAGCAAGTGGAACGTGCCGTTGTCGCCCTGCTTGTCCTCCAGCTGATTGAAATAGACGGTGTTGTCGAGCAGACGCACGTTGACTTTGATGTCGTGAATGTCGTAGCCGACGAACGTGCCGCTTAATGTCTCGTGCTCAATATTCGAGCTTAACTGAACTTTATAACTGCCCTTGCCGTCGTTGAAGTGGAATTCGTCAAGATACCAGTTGTAACCGTGCATCATGACGTGCCCGTAAACGTCCGTGAGGTTGACGCCGTTTAAAAGTATGCTGTCCGATTTCAGCTCACCGTCGAAAATCGGTTGCTCCAGCGTGCCTTTGATGAGGCCTTCAAACGTCGAGTGACCCTCGGCGATATAATTTTCGGGCAACTTGCCTTCGAAGCGTTGCAGGTTGATGTCCTTGCCTTGTACGACAAAATCCATGACGTGAGTATTTTTGTCAATGGTGCCGTTGACAATCATGTCAATCATCGGCGAAGTGATTTGGAACTCCTGCAGGCGGAGCGTGTCGCCCTCAAGGAAATAATCGCCCGTCATGCCGCTGAGTAGGAAGCCATGATAACTGCCGCGATTGAATTTTATGTTGCCGGTGACTTTGGGCGCATCAATCGTGCCGGTGATTTTGACGGTGTTGGAGACGTTGCCCGTTATCGGCTGGTCGGGCGCAACGAGCGCGGCAATATCTTCCGCACGCACCTCCGTCGTGTCCAGTTGAAGGTTAACGGGTTTTTCGCCGGTTAAGCCGACGCTGCCTTCGATAACCGTCCATTTAAGTTTGCCGTCCTTTTCCAGATTGAACTTGTCGACGTTGACGCCGCCGAGACTGCCGGAGGCCGCCAACTGAATCGAATCGAACGGTTGCTTAAAAAATTTTCCCGCGAAGTGTTCGCCGTCTTCCGAACGGTCAACGGCCGACAGCTCAAGCGTGATGTCGGGATTGTCCGCGTTGCCGTGAACACTGCCTTTGAAGTCGGTCAGCCCACTCATGTCGAGTTGTTCATTAAAAATTTTTGCAATCGTCATGTCAACGTGTGCGCCGTAAAAATCCAAGTCAAGCTTGCTCGTGTCGGTTATCGTGCCTTCCAAGCCGAGCGTGCCGTTGTTCGGGAGTTTCGCGCTAAGATAATCAATCGTCAAGTCGTCGCCTTTGCAATAAAAAGAGGCGTTCGCTTCGTTGACGTCCAAGCCCCCGAATGCGAGAGCCGTCGCACGTGCGTTGCCGTAAATTTTCACCTGCTCGATGTCGTCGCCGATACCGTTGATGCCCAGGTCGCAGGAAATTTTTCCGTCGACAAGTTGAGCCGTTTGCGCGAAGTCGCACAAAGTCGCCGCGTCGAGACCGTTCGCCTTGACGTTCGCGTTAAACGACAAGTCGTCGGTTTTTATCTCCGCAGTGGCCGCCACGTTGCCGCCGAAAATTTGCGCGGACGTGTCGTTCAGGTAAAGCATCTCTCCGGCGTAACGGAGCTTTGTCGAAACGTTTTGCGCGGACAAAATTCCGTAGCTGAGCCAATCGGAAAAAATTTCCGCGTCGACTTGTGGATTTGTGGCGGTGCCGACAAGATGCGCTCGAATGGAGGCCGCGCCTTCAATTCCTATATCGGCCAGGATTGCGGCGGGCGCGAAGCTGTCGGCGGTCGCGTGTATGTCAAAAAACGTCTCGTCGGTATCGAGGCGCACGCTGCCGCTTGCCGCCGCACGTTGCCCGTTGGCCGTTGCCGAGGCGTTCAAAAAAATTTCTCGTTCGTTGAATGTTATGTTGCCGTTTATGTCTTCGACGTCGGTTTGCTCGACCGTAACACGTGCGCCCGCCACTTTCGTCGAGCCGAGATAAGTCAGCTTATCGTCGCGGCGCAAAAGATGTATCGTCGTGTCGCGGGCGGTACCGCCGACAATTTTCACGCCTTCGGGAATTTTATCGGCCGGCAGATACGGCATCACCTTGTCAAAAAAAATTTCGTCGACTTCGGCGTTGATGACTTGTTGCGCCGAACCGAGCGTACCGGTCGCCTTTACGGTGGAGCCGAGAGTTTTGGCGGAGACTTCGGCGTCGGCTTGACCGGGCGTACAGTCGGCGGAGCCGGCAATTTCCGTGACAGAAATATTTTTCCCGTCGAAGGCCGCGTTAAGATTGCCGCCCTGCAGAAAAATTTTCGCATCAAAAGTGGACTCGCCCTCGCTGTCCGTTTTAATATCGTTGACGTTCCACGAATCGTCGTCGCGTTTAGTCAAGTTAACCGTCGCGCCGTTGATTTTAATCTCGTCAAGTGCGGCAATCGGATCGTCAGTCAGCGCGAGCAATTTAAAATTGATCTTCGTCTCGTCGACGCGGGCAATAAGTTCGTCGCGCTTGTCGAAGATTTCAACGTCGCGTAAGGTGACGTCACTGTTCTCTTTCAATCGCAAGAGACTGACTTCGCTCAAGTCGACGTCACCGATTTTAACGGGCACGCCGAGTTTTTCGGAGGCGATTTCCTCTGCCGAAGACAATATCTTTTCGTACAGCTCCGCCCGCTGTGAATTTATGTAAAGTACGCCGCTCAGCGCGAGGACACTCAGCGCGCCGCCGAGAATTTTCAAGATTTTTAACACGGCGAACCCCCTTGTTGCAATTAGGAATTAGGAATGAGGAATTGTTACTGCGGAGGTGGTTGTTATCGCCGTCAAACACTCTCCGTACAATTCCTAATTCCTAATTGACGAAGTTCCTAATTTCAAATTTATTAAAAGGCTTTGTCGCGTTCGACGGTTTCGGAAGGCAACGGCGAGTCGTTCTCGAAATCAATCATGACGACCGGCGCGACTTCTTCGGTCTCTGGAATTTCTGCGGCATCGGCAGTCAGCGCGGCGTCTTCGCGGGACTGCGCGGCCTTCCTGCCGGCTTCTTCGCTTTCGACGTAGCGAACAACATCAATTTCAACCGGCACGCCCATATAACGTTCGAGCGACGCTTTGGCGGTGTTGTAGTTATAAAGTGCGGTGAAATAATTCGAGCGGGCTTCGGTCAGCTTGCGGGAAGCATCCATGACGTCAAGGTTGGTGCCGACACCCGCGGCGTAACGAACCTGCGCAATTTTATAATTCTCCTCGGCCAGAGCAACGGACGCCTGTGTTGTGCCGATGTTTTTCTCCGCCGCGTGGAGTTGCAGATAATATGATTGCACTTCGAGTTGAATTTGCTCGCGAGTTTGTGCGGCGACTTCCTGCGCACGAACGAGAGCCGCGTCCGCCTCGTGGACTTGTGCGCTGGTTATGCCGCCGTCAAAAATATTCCACGACGCGCTGATTCCCGCACGCCATTGGTCGGAAGTCTTGTCGCTGAAAAGATGCGAGGTGTCAATTTCTTTGGAGACGCCCGCGCTGACACTGGGTCGCCAACCGGCTTTTGCGGCGTGTCCGGGATTTTGCCCAGGTGACCGCCAGAG
>CAMZDU010000036.1 GCA_947305445.1 uncultured Selenomonadales bacterium | reverse complement strand
CCATCATCGCAGCCCGACGAGCTTGAGCGCGTTTCAAACCTTTGTTTTTGGTGGTAGCTTTGCCCGCGCCTATACCTTTGGCACGGATAACGCCTTTGGCCCAATCGACGCCATAATTTTCGTCCGCCGCCAGGGCGTTAGTCGCCAGCATTGCCAGCATGAACATCGCCGCCGTCAAACACGCCGCAAATTTTTTTGTAAGACTCACGTAAAACCACTCCTTGTTTGCAGTGAAAATTTTTGTAAATCAGTTGTCTTGCAATCCGTCCTCCTCTCCGACAACCGAAATTATTTTACCGTACTACAGTACGCTGTTCAAGCGCACTGCGAAAAATCTTTCGTCAACGTCGTCAACACGTGCCAAAAAATTTTTTCAAACATATCATGTAATTTTTACATCGTCATTAAAAACAGTTTTAAAATTTTTGAGAAATTACGCCGCGTCGACAACGTTGTTGACGCGTTCGCCAAAAAATTTTCGTCGTACGTTGCGGGACGATTTTTTTTTTGCGATAATCACCTTCAGCGGCTCGAATGCAAAAATTTTTGGAGATGGAATTTTTAATGACGAAAACCGTTATCGGCGAGAGATTCCGTGCGGTGTTCACGGCGTCGATAGCGTCAATGGCAATCGCTTACGTGTTGTTGCTCACCGACAATATCGTCGCCGGTCAATTCGTCGGTGACGAGGCGGTCGCGGCAATGACACTCGTCGCGCCGATAATGACGCTGATATTTTTTTTAAGCTACATGGTCGCCGACGGGCTGGCAATGATGTTTTCCTATGCCAAGGGCAACAACGACCGCCGCAAGGCGAACGAACTTTTCGGCATGGGCACGGAAGTCTCCGTTGCGGCGGGGATAATCGTCACACTCGTGCTCGTCGTCTTCCGCGAGGAGATTTTATCGCTGTGGAAAATTTCTCCGCAACTGATGACTTACGCCGTTGACTATTATCGCGGGCTAATGTTCGTCGCTCTGCCGTGCATGCTGAACATTTACTTCTACACGATTTACGTTGCCGAAGGCGAAGAAAATATTTGCCTCAAAGCGTCGATTGCAATGTTCGTCGTCAACATGGCGGGAGATATTTTGCTCGGCTACAAGTTCGGCCTGCTCGGCATCGCCATCGCCACGACCGTCGGCAATTTGGTCAGCTTCCTCTATCACGTGCCGTATCTGTTCTCAAAAAATTGTCAGCTACGTTTCGTGCGCTACTGGAATGGCGAAGAATTTTGGCGCGGAATTTTTTATAGCTGGTATCATTCGATGGACACGCTGTGCCTAGCGTTGTTGCCCGTAATTTTTTCGGCGTTCGTCATCTTCCGTTTCGGCGAGCAGCATTTAATAATCGTCACGGTCATAGTCAACATGATAACGCTACTGATTGCAATCTACACCGGAATCGTCGACTGCCTGCAACCCATGGTCTGTCAGTATCACGCGGAGGGCGCACTTCACAGCGTGCGCAAGACCATGCATCTGGGAATCACCTCGACAATCGCCGTGACTGCTGTGCTGATTTTGTTCAGCTTCGTCTTTGCGGAGGTATTGCCGGGACTTTTCGGCGTCGCGCCGGAAGAAAAACTTTACTCGGAGGCCGTCTACGCCGTCAGAATTTTTATGCCGTTCACAATATTTTTGGGCGTCACGCTGATGTTTGCAAACTACTACATTTACGTCGAGCGACTGAATCTCGGTGCGCTGATAAAATTTTTGCTACTGCTCGTTCTGCCGAGCGCGGGACTGATTGCCGGCTTCTTTGGCATAAAATTTTTATGGGCGGGCGTCGGCTTTTCATTTATTGTCGCGCTGATTTTGAATCGATTAATCACGCGCAACAAGTTCGGCCTGCTGTTAATCGACCCGAAAATTTTTTCTCGGCAATTTTCCTTCGACACGACCGCCGCGCCGGAAAATCTACCTGCGCTGACGAGCGAGCTTGAAAAATTTTTTTCAAGGATTAAATTTGACGACGAGCGGAAAATTTTTCTGATGACGCTTACCGAAAAAATTTTTAACGTGTACGCTACCCGCAACAAAAATTTTCAGCTGGAGGTCTCGATAATTCCCGACGGTGATGAAATGATTTTGATTTTCCGCGACAACGGCGAGCCTGTCAATCCCTCCGAACAATTCGGCCGGCTCCTCGACAACGTCCGCGAAAAAAATTATATAACCGGCGGCGACGAAAATAAATTAGTGATTATTAGCCGAAGTAATAGTTTAGAGCATTCGTAATCGACCGTGCGAAAAAAATTTTCGGCGAGCCGCTCCTCTGAAACCAAAATTCCCCGCTACACACGGCAACGGGGAATTTTTCGGAGGAGGGTATTTTTGATGGTGCAATCAATTTCAACGGCATAAAGTCTTGAAACATTGCCGACGACCATAAAGATCCGCCGCAAAGATTTTTTGCCGTAGTACAGTCAGATGAATTTTTCCATGGCGTAAACGATTGGCACACCGACCGCAGTCGAACATACCCTGTTGCCCAATCCGTTTGGACAATACGAAGTATATCACACGGAAAGTTTTTGGCAACGCGCAATCGTTATTGATTCATGTCGCGTTTTTTATTAATTGTCTGGGGTTTAATTATGGTTCGAGCGGTCGGCACGGGCTTAAAAAATTTTCTGCCAATTCGACAGGAATATTTGCCGGCAAATAGAATACAATCAGCGATTAGGACTACGGATTCAGCTTTAAAGGAGCGGTTGCCATGTCAGTGAATACTTCCGGCTTCGGCGCGTATGACATTCGCGGAATTTATCCCGACAGCATAAACCAGGAACTCGCCTACCGAATCGGGCGCGTGTTCCCCGAAATTTTCGGTGCGAAGAAAGTTGCCGTCGGTCATGATATCCGGCTTTCCGGTCCGACGTTATTCGAGGCATTGGCTCGCGGACTGACAGAGGCGGGCTGTGACGTTTACGACATCGGACAGTGCGGCACCGAGATGATTTACTTCGCAACGGGTTTTAACAAATTCGACGGCGGAATAATGATTACCGCTTCGCACAACCCGAAAGAATACAACGGCATGAAATTTGTCAGCAAAGGCGTTCGCCCCGTTTCGCCCAAAACCGGTCTGCTTGACATAAAAGCGGCGGTCGAAGACGAAGCGCGTGATTGGTCGTTCCGCAGAGCAAACGGCACCGTCAAACGCATCGACATTCAGCCGAATTATATCAACTGCCTACTGAGTTACGTCGACGTTAAAAATCTCAAGCCGCTGAAAGTCGTCATCAACACCGGCAACGGCGCGGCCGGTCCCATTATCAACGAGCTGGAAAAATTTTTGCCGTTCGACATAGTTAAAGTTCACAACAACGGCAACGGCTACTTCCCCAACGGCGTGCCGAATCCGCTGTTGCAGGACGCCCGTGCGGAAACTTCGGCGGCTGTCGTCGAGAGCGGCGCGGCATGCGGAATTGCTTTCGACGGCGACTTCGACCGCTGTTTCCTCTTCGACGAGCGCGGCAACTTTATCGAAGGCTATTACATGGTCGGGCTACTTGCCGAAGCTTTCCTCAAAAAAAATCGCGGCGAAAAAATTATTCACGATCCCCGCGCCATTTGGAATACGATTGACATCACCAAAAGCTACGGCGGCACGCCGATTATGTGTCGTAGCGGACACAATTACATGAAAGAAACTTTGCGTGCGGAAAATGCTGTTTACGGCGGCGAGATGGCTTCGCATCATTACTTCCGCGATTTTTATTATTGCGACAGCGGTATGATTCCCTGGCTGTTGATTGTGGAACTTTTGTGCAAAACCGATAAGCCGCTCTCCGAGCTTATGGCCGACAGAATTGCTAAACACCCCGTCAGCGGCGAGATTAACACCAAGGTTGCCGACACCGACACCGTCAAAAAAATTATGGCGCGTATTGAAAATATTTACGGCGCAAAAGGTACGGTCAATCATGTCGACGGCCTCAGCGTTGATTTTGTCGACTGGCGTTTTAATTTGCGCGGCTCGCAGACGGAACCTTATATCCGCTTGAACGTCGAATCACGCGGCGACAAATCGTTAATGGAGACCAAACGCGACGAACTGCTTGCAATTATCCGCGATTCTAACAGTTAGGAGTTGTTTCGGAGCTGTTGTCATTATAATTCCTAACTCCTAATTGTTGAAAGCTCAACTGCACTCACAACGCGTTAAACTAAAGTCAACTTCGCTCGAATGAGCGTGTGTCATAACTATTCAATCAAAGGGGGACTCGTTATGAGTAAAAATGTTGTCAACCTTCCGTCCTTGATCAGCGATTATTACACTCTGGCACCCGATCCGGAAAACAAAACTCAGGGCGTCGCGTTCGGCACATCGGGACACCGTGGCAGCTCCAAGCTCCACAGCTTCAACGAACAACACATTTTGGCGATAGCGCAGGCGGTTTACGAATATCGCACGGCTGAAAAAATTCAAGGCCCGCTCTACATCGGCGCAGACACCCACGCACTCAGCGAGCCCGCGCTCCGTTCCTGCGTCGAAGTTTTGGCGGCAAACGGCGTCGAAATCGTTCTGCAGGAAGACTTCAAACCCGTGCCGACGCCCGTCGTCAGCAGAATTATCCTTGCGCACAACTACGAGCGCAAAGAGGCTAAACAGGCTGACGGTATCGTTATCACGCCTTCGCACAATCCTCCGACTGACGGCGGCATCAAATACGACCCGACAACCGGCGGTCCGGCCTCCGCAGAGACCACTAAGATTATCCAGAACCGTGCCAACGAAATTATTGCTCAGGGCGTCGACAAAGTTGTTAAGCGTGTTCCGTTCGAGCGTGCAATCAAACTCGACAACGTGCACTTCATGGACTATATGCGCCCATATGTCGAGGCTCTCGGCCGCGTCATCGACATGGACGCTGTTATCAACAGCGGCTTGAATGTCGGCGCAGACCCGCTCGGCGGTAGCGGAATTTTCTACTGGGATTTGATTAACGAAGTCTACAAGATTAAAAATCCGATTAAACTCGTCAACCCCAACATTGATTATACGTTCAGCTTTATGCCGCCCGACCACGACGGCAAAATCCGCATGGACTGCTCGTCACCGTTCGCCATGGCAAATCTTATCGGCCTTAAAGACAAGTACGATATTGCTTTCGGCAACGACACCGACTACGACCGCCACGGCATTGTCACGCCGCAGGGCTTGATGAATCCGAATCACTATTTGGCAGTGGCAATTCGTTATCTGTTCCAAAATCGCCCCGGCTGGAGCAAAGACGCCATGGTCGGCAAGACGCTCGTATCAAGCTCGCTTATCGATAAAGTTGCGGCTGACATCGGACGCAAACTCTGTGAAGTTCCCGTCGGCTTTAAGTGGTTCGTTGACGGTCTGTTTGATGGTTCAATGGGCTTCGGCGGCGAAGAGAGTGCGGGCGCGTCGTTCCTTTGCAAAGATGCCAGCGTCTGGACGACCGATAAAGACGGTATCATCATGGACTTGCTCGCCGTTGAAATCACCGCGAAGACCGGCAAGAATCCTTCCGAGCACCACAAAGAACTTACCGACAAATTCGGCACGTTCTATTATGCGCGTAAAGATACTCCTGCCACGCCCGACCAGAAAGCCGCGCTCGGCAAATTGGCTCCCGAAAACCTCAAAGCTGACACTCTCGCCGGCGCGAAGATTACCGGCAAGTTCACCAAAGCTCCGGGCAACGGCGCGTCAATCGGCGGCTTGAAAGTCGTCACCGACAAAGGCTGGTTTGCGGCTCGTCCTTCCGGCACGGAAGACATGTGCAAAGTCTACGCCGAAAGTTTCGTCAGTGCAGAGCATCTCGCTCAAATTCAGAAAGAGGCAGGCGAAATCGTTGCTTCTGTGGTGTAATTAACAACTCGCTCACATGCGAAAGGAGATCTAATCAATGGCTCTTACTTTGAAATCAGGTTTCAGCTTCGATTATGACAATTTGTTCGGCGAAGGCAAAGTCACTCAAGCCGACATCGACGGCTACAAAGAAACGCTCGCCAAAGCTCACGAAGCCATGAAGGTCATGCGCGATACCGGCTTCATCAAAGCACACCTTAGCAAAGACGGCGCACCCGAAAAAGTTTACTTCTCGAAACTGCCCTACATCACCGAAGAGAACGGCAAGCTCAATCTCAACAGCCCCGCGTCAATCAAACGTCTGCACGACTTCACGGAAAAAATCCGCAACAACGTCGACGCGGTTGTCTCGCTCGGTATCGGCGGCTCGTTCCTGGGCAACAAAGTTTTGTTCGATATTTTCTGCGGCGAATTCTGGAACACGTGGACGCCTGAACAGCGCAAAGGCTTGCCGAAAGTTTATTTCAGCGGCCAGAACATCGACCCGCGCAGAACCGGCGACATCATCAACCACCTCAAGGCCATGGCGGCCAAAAAAGACGGCAAGTTCAAAGTCATGCTGATTTGTATATCCAAGAGCGGCGGCACACTCGACACCATGAGCAACTTTATGGTTATGCTTGACGCGCTCAAAAAGGACGAAAACATTGACGTCGAGATCGTTGCCGTCACTGACCCGAACATGGAGAAGAAGACGCTGCTCAAGCAAATCGCCGTCGACAACGGCTGGGAATGCTTCGCGGTGCCCGACGGCGTCGGCGGACGTTTTACCGTTTTCTGCGAAGTCGGTCTTTCAACGGCGGCCGTCATCGGCATGGATATTGAAGCGTTCTTGCAGGGCGCACAGGATATGGACAAGGCTTGCCAGAACGAAGACGTTTTCCAGAATCCCGCCATGCTCAATGCCGCGCTGAAAGTTCTTGCTTACAAGAAATACGGCCGCAATATCGAAGTCATGATGCCTTACGGCGATTATCTCAAGTCGCTGTCCGAATGGTATATTCAACTGTTGGCAGAGTCTCTCGGCAAACAATTCGACAAAGAAGGCAACGAAGTTTGCGAAGGCCGCACGCCGCTCGTTGCAGTCGGCACGACCGATATGCATTCGCAGACGCAGCAACACCAGGAAGGTACGCTCGATAAAGTTGTTCAGTTCATCAAAGTCGACAAGTGGGCGAACGACCTCGTAATCCCGAACATTTTCCCGACCGTGAAGAAGTTGGCGGACATTTCCGGCTTGCCGATGAGTGCCGCGCTTGAAGTCGCTCGCCAGTCGAATGCCGACGCGCTTAAGTCCAACAAACGCTTTAACGCGTGCTTCACTCTTCCGGAGCTTAACGAATATCATCTCGGCGAGCTGATGTATCTGCTTGCAATGTCGGTTGCTTACGAAGGCGAACTGCTCAACGTCGACGCATTCAATCAGCCGGGCGTCGAGGCTTACAAACGCATCATGGGTCCGAAACTTCAGGAACTCAAAGCCAAAGGATAAATCGTAAACTGTTTTCCCAAAAAAATTTCCCCTGTCGATTTGACGGGGAATTTTTTTTATCGTTGCGTTCAGCCGATAACGAGTTGCAGACACTTCGCGTCGTTGGTTTTCGCCGTTCAAAATTTTTATCTGCCGTTTATGTGTTTATAATGTGGTTTTGTTAACTTTTGAAAAAAATTTTGGGAGTGATTGACATGAAAAAATTTTTGGCGTCGCTGATACTTATGATGGGCTTGTCGAGTTTTGCCTGCGCGGCTGACGAGCCTCTGCCCGCAATCGACCCCGAACCTCCGCGCAACCTCTCGACAAGCGTCGACGAATTTTGTTGGACGTACTTCGGCACGCTTAACCGCGACAACAATATTTTTTACTCGCCGTACGGAATTAACGCCGCGCTGAGTATTTTGGCGAACGGCGCAAGCGGCGAAACTTTAAGAGAGATACTCCACGCGCTGGCCGCAGACAACGTTGACAATCTGAACGGCGAACACAAATATTTTTCCGAGTTCATCGAAAAAAATTATCGCGGCGAAAATATTCTCATGGAGTCGAATCTTCTGCTGATTGACAAAAATTTCATCGGGCGCGGACTCGACAAAAATTTTAAACGCATCGTGACCAACGCTTACAAATCCGACGTGCGCGAGGCAAATTTTTCCGGCGACGTTGAAGGCGAGAAAGCTAAAATCATGCGCTGGGTTGCCAACAAGACGAACGGCTTTATTCCAAATTACAACTCGATTATTAACGAAGAC
>CAMZDU010000035.1 GCA_947305445.1 uncultured Selenomonadales bacterium | reverse complement strand
AGGAGGCGCGACCGATTGACGGCAATTTGGCCGACGCCTTCCAAACAAAGCAACTGATTGACAAATACGTCAGTCATCGTGTCGGCGAATATCTGGAGCGGAAAATTTGGCGCGGCGTGAAAGTCGGCAGGTTTCGCGGCATGTTGCTTAAGCTTATCGCCGAAGCTCCCGCACGAAAAATTTTGACGCTCGAAAAAGTTTTGATGCCCGCCACGCTCCAAAAGCTCGCGCTGACCGAACTGAACTTTTCGGCGGCCAGAACGCGCTTTATCGTCGACCAACTCTACGAGGGAATTAATTTCGAGTCGGCCGGCTGCGCGGGCTTGATAACTTATCCGCACGGCAAAGAAATTTCATTGACGAGCGAACGCCGCGAGCCTGAAGCCGTCCGCGAACATTTGACCGATTATCAGTTCAAACTTTACGATTTGATTTACACGCGGCTCACGAGCAAAAAAATTTCCACACGCGCCAAATTTGACGCCGCGGCAAACGACGCGGCTTTGATGGCGGCTTTCGACGCGCTCGGCGTGAATTGGGCGGATTTCTATTCGGTCGGCATTGCCAGCTTGATTAAACGCAAATACATTGCGGCGGAAGAAGGCATCTACAAAATCACCGCGCTCGGTCAGCGCGTGCTTGAGGCCGTCACGGAATTTTTCGACGAAGTTTTCAGTGCGACTGCTTACAATGAAATCACCGCGCAAGTTCGCGAGGTGGCGGCCGGCACGACCGACAAACTCTCCGTCATTGAAAATTACTGCTCGAAATTTAACGGCGCGTTCAATGAGGCAATGACTTCTCTCGGCGAGGACGCTCAGCCGAAGAACGAACCGGTTGTCGAATCCGATCAAGTCTGCGAAAAATGCGGCCGCAAGATGTTGATTCGTCACGGACGCTACGGCACGTTTCTAGCGTGTTCGGGCTACCCCGAATGCAAAAATTCAAAACCGTTCCTTGAGCCGCTCAAGCAGATTTGTCCGAAGTGCGGCGGACATTTGGCGAAGCGTTCGCTCAATCGCGGAAGAATTTTTTATTGCTGTACAAACTCCCCGACGTGCGACTTTATGACGTGGGACGAACCGCAGTCGATGATGTGCAAGACTTGCGGTTCGACGATGTTTGTGCACCGATTCAAAGATCATGCGGCGATGTTTTATTGCGGCAACGAAAATTGTTCGACGCGTGTCAATCACCCCGTCAACAAAATTTTGGCGGAGATTAAACGACGCTCCGACGCTCGTCGGGCACGCAAGGCAAAGTCGTCACAATCGGAGGTCACGGTTTGAAAGTTCACGTAATCGGCGCGGGGCTGGCGGGTTCCGAAGCGGCGTGGCAAGTCGCTCGTCGCGGCGTCGAAGTCGTCCTGCACGAGATGCGACCGATTAAACAAACTCCCGCGCACAAAACCGCTCACTTCGCCGAATTGGTCTGTAGCAATTCGTTGCGGGCGGCGGGTCTCACAAATGCGGTCGGCGTGCTTAAAGAGGAGATGCGCCGGCTCGGCTCAGTTATCATGTCGGCGGCCGACGCGACGGCAATTCCTGCGGGCGGTGCTTTGGCCGTTGACCGCGAAGAATTCGGGCGGCTCGTCACAGAAAAAGTCAAATCGGTCGTTCACTTCGTCGCGGAGGAAGTCACGAGCTTGGACGCGTTGACAAATTCCGACGACGTGCTGATTATCGCGAGCGGTCCTTTGACGGGCGGAGCACTTGCCGACGAGATTAAACAATTCACCGGCGGCGACGATTTTTATTTTTACGACGCGGCGGCTCCGATTGTTATGGCCGAGACTGTTGACTTCGACGTTGCGTTCAAGGCGTCGCGCTACGACAAAGGCGCAGACGATTCTTACATAAATTGTCCGATGACCCGCGACGAGTACTTGACGTTTCGCGCCGAACTTATCGCCGCAGAAAAAACTAAGCCGCACGAATTTGAGCAGGAAATTTTTTTTGAGGGTTGTCTGCCCGTTGAAGTGTTGGCCTCTCGCGGCGAAGACACCTTGCGTTTCGGGCCGCTTAAGCCTGTCGGTTTGATTGACCCGCGCACGGAGCAGACGCCCTATGCCGTCGTGCAACTGCGGCAGGACAATCGCGAGGCAACGTTGTATAATTTGGTCGGCTTTCAAACTCATTTGACTTGGGGCGAACAACGGCGCGTCTTCCGCATGATACCCGGACTTGCGGCGGCGGAGTTTGTCAGATTCGGCGTCATGCACAGGAACACTTACATCAACTCGCCGAAAATTTTGTTGCCGACGTTCCAACTAAAAAGCTCGCCGAAAATTTTTTTCGCGGGACAAATCACGGGCGTTGAAGGTTACGTCGAGTCGGCGGCTTCAGGCTTGATGGCGGGCGTAAATGCGGCGCGGCTTGCGAAAAATTTGGAGCCGCTGAACTTCCCGCCGACTACCTGTCACGGCTCACTTGCCAACTACATCACGACGGCGGTAACAAAAAATTTTCAGCCGATGAACGTGACGTTCGGATTGTTGCCGCCGCTTGACGTTCGCACGAAAAAAAATCTGCGCAAGGAAAAATTATCTGCACGAGCACTGGACGACTTAGAAAAATTTATTTACGCCGCAGGTTTGTAAAAAAAATCATTACGCATTCGCATTTCGCATTGCTCTTAGGAGTTGGGATAAATGGAATTTCATTCGACGACAATCGTAGCCGTTAAACGTGGCGGCAAGGTCGCGTTGGCTGGCGACGGACAAGTTACTTTCGGCAACAGCACCGTCATGAAGTCAACCGCCAAAAAAGTTCGACGTCTCTATCACGACAAAATTATCGCGGGCTTCGCCGGTTCGGTTGCCGACGCCTTCACGCTGTTCGAGAAGTTCGAGGAGAAACTCGAATCGACGCACGGACATCTTCAGCGGGCGGCGGTCGCGCTCGCCAAAGATTGGCGCACCGACAAAATTTTGCGGCGGCTGGAAGCTCTGTTGCTCGTGGCGGACAAAAATATGATTCTGTTGCTTTCGGGCAACGGCGAAGTCATTGAACCTGACGGCGACGTTGCGGCAATCGGTTCGGGCGGATTTTATGCGCTGGCCGCGGCACGGGCTTTGACTGCACACACCGACATGACTGCCGCCGAAATCGCCAAGGAGTCGCTGTCAATCGCGGCGGACATTTGCGTGTTCACGAATCAAAACATAATCGTCGAGGAACTCGATTAAACGTTTGCGGTGACCCCGCCTAAACAATCACACACAACGGAGGAAACTTTTTCATGCCCAAAAAGAAACAAATTTCTCAAGAACTCGGCTTGAACGACCAGACGCCCCGCGAGATTGTCGCGGAGCTGGACAAATATATTGTCGGTCAAGACGACGCAAAAAAATCCGTGGCCATCGCGCTCCGCAATCGCTGGCGCAGTCACAAATTGCCCGAAGAGATGCGCGACGACGTTATTCCGAAAAATATTTTGATGATTGGCTCGACGGGCGTCGGCAAGACCGAAATTGCCAGGCGATTGGCGCGGCTCGTTAAAGCCCCATTTATCAAAGTCGAGGCGACAAAGTTCACCGAAGTCGGCTACGTTGGACGCGATGTCGAATCGATTATCCGCGACCTCGTTCAAACAGCCGTTCGCATGGTTCGCAAGCAGCGCACCGAAGAAGTTAAGGAAAAAGCCGCCGCCAACGCCATTGAACGATTGCTCGATGTGCTCGTGCCCGAACCGAAGCGTTCACAAAATCCGCTCGGCAAACTTTTCGGCAACGCAGACAACGACGCTCCGGTTGCTGACGAGGACAACAATAAAAAGCCCGGCCGCGAGTTCATTCGCAAACGTCTGGAGTCCGGCAAACTTGAGGAGCAGATTATCGAACTTGAAGTAGCCGATCACGCTAAACCAATGGTCGGCATGTTCTCCGGCTCCAGTCTCGAAGGCATGGGCGACAATCTGCAGGACATGGTCAGCTCCCTCATGCCCAAGCGCATGCGCAAACGCAAAGTCACCGTCGCCAATGCCCGCAAAATCCTCGAACAGGAAGAGGCCGAAAAACTTATCGACATGGAAGAAGTTTCCGAGACCGCCGTCGAGCTTGCCGAACGTAGCGGAATTGTCTTCCTGGACGAAATCGACAAAGTTGCCGTCAAAGGTTCCAGTTCCGGCCCCGACGTCAGCCGCGAAGGTGTTCAGCGCGATATTTTGCCGATTGTCGAAGGCTCGACCGTCATGACCAAATACGGCCCCGTGAAAACCGATTATATCTTGTTCATAGCGGCGGGCGCGTTCCACACGGCCAAACCTTCCGACTTGATTCCGGAGTTGCAAGGCCGCTTCCCGATTCGCGTCGAGCTTAAGTCCTTGCTTAAGGCCGACTTCGAGAAAATTTTGACCGAGCCGCAAAACGCGTTACTTAAACAATACAAAGCCCTGTTGCAGACCGAAGGCCTTGCGCTGGATTTCAGAGCGGACGCAATCGAACACATTGCCGAGCTTGCCGAACATGTCAACGAACAATCAGAAGACATCGGCGCACGCAGACTGCACACGTTGCTTGAGAAGTTGCTTGAGCAAATTTCGTTCGAGGCACCCGACATGGTAAGGGACGGCAAAACCGAAATTATCATCGACGCAGCCTACGTCGACGAACGGCTCAAGGAGATTGCCAAGAATCGAGACTTGTCGCAGTTCATTCTGTAAGAAAAAAATTTTTCGTCGCTTGAAAATTTTGAGTGACGATTTTTTTTGCGCGAGCGTGCTATAATTTGTTCGACAAAAATTTTTGGAGGCAACAACGTGACGAGCGGTACTTGCGGAGAAAATTTGACGTGGCAACTTGAAGGCGGCACTCTTACCATAAACGGTAGCGGCGATATGGACGACTTTCAAAATTTTTCGGAGCTTGCCGCTCAACCAATCGAAGTCGTCTTCGTCGCGGAAGGTGTGACTTCCGTCGGCAGTTTTGCGTTCAGCTTTTGTAGCAACTTGAAAAAAATTCAACTGCCCGAAAGTCTCACGGCGATCGGTATCAGCGCGTTTCTCTTTTGCGAAAATTTGCAGTCGATAAAAATTCCTGCGGGGGTCACCGAAATTTCTAATTCGGCCTTCTGCGGCTGTTGGCGGTTGTCGGAAATTGAACTGCCCAAAAATCTCGTCGCGCTGGGTGAAAGTGCTTTTGCCAACTGTTTGGGTTTGCAGTCGATAAAAATTTCCGCCGTCGTCGAAATCGGCCGCAAGGCCTTCGCGGGTTGCGAGAGCCTGGAAAAAATTTACTTGCCCGTCGGCGTCGTCAAGATTGGTTGCAATGCGTTCGAGAGTTGCGAAAATTTGCGCACGATAAAAATTCCCGCAACCGTCACCGAACTTGGCGACGATATTTTTTTGAATTGCTCCGCGCTGGAAAAAATTTATTACGCGGCGGGCTTCGGCTTTGAAAAAATTTTGTCGGCGGGCAACGGCGCGGAACTTATTGCGACTTTCGACGAACCGACTTCGCGCAGCGAACCGACTTGGCAACTTGACGGCGACACGCTCACGATAATCGACGCGGACAAATTAAAACGCCTGTCTCACGACGAAAATACTCCGTGGTATGACAAGCGCGAGCTGATAAAAAAAATTATAATTTCGTCGTCGTGAACTCTCCGCGCAACACTTTCAATCGGCAAAAATTTTCTGACATTGTCGCGGACTTTCCGTTGACTTTAAGGCTTTTATAGTTTAAACTTGAAAACGGAGGTGGGTTAAGAATGTTAGACAAAAGGTTAGACCCCGAACAGGCCAAAAAGGTTCAAGAGTCAAAATGGTATCCCAAGTATCACGTTGCACCGCCGGTTGGTTGGCTCAACGACCCGAACGGCTTTTCTTACTACAAAGGCGAGTATCATATTTTCTATCAGCATCATCCGTACTCCGTGAACTGGGGACCCATGCACTGGGGTCACTCCACAAGTAAAGATCTTTGTCATTGGGAACATCAACCGATTGCCATTACGCCCGGCGCATTTTCCGAAGGCCACGAATGGTACGACTGGGACGGTTGCTTCAGCGGTTGCGGTTATGAATTTGACGGCAAGCTCTGGCTGATGTACACGTCGCAAAGATTCAACGGTCCTGGCGGCGTCAATTCTTCCGCCGAAAATCCTTCCGCCTATAATCCTTCGGGCAGTGCTGGCGGCGGCAACGTCACCGAGCGTCAATGCTTTGCTTATTCCGAAGACGGCATTAATTTCACGAAGTACGAAAAAAATCCGGTCATCGATATTCCCAACGATCACCCGATTATCGCCAATATCGACTTCCGCGATCCTAAAATCTGGGATCACAACGGCAAATATTACTGCGTAATTGGTAACAGAATTCGCGACCGCTCCCGCACGCAAATTGTCCTGTTCGAGTCCGAAAACTTCTTTGATTGGACGTTTAAATCCGTCGTTGCCATTTCTAAACCGGATTATTCCGAAGGAACAATGTGGGAATGCCCGGGCTTTGCTCATTTCGGCGACAAGTACGTCATGATTACTTCGCCGCAACACGTCCCGTACAAAGGATACATGTTCCACAACATTCACCAGGCAGGTTACATGGTCGGCAATCTCGATTACGATCAGGGCGTATTCTATCGCGGCGACTTCTTCACGTTCGACCACGGCTTCGACTTCTACGCAACCACAATGATGAAAAATCCGGAAGGACGTTACTTCATTATTGCTTGGATGGCTGCATGGCAAAGTCCCTTCCCAGAACAAGCAGACGGCTGGGCAACTATGCTTACCATTCCGCGTGAACTTCAGCTCAAGGAAGACGGCAGAGTTTTCACCATTCCGCCCAAAGAACTCGAATGCATGCGCGGCGAAGGCGTTCACTACACGGATCTTGCGCTCGATAAGGAAACACAACTTGACGGCGTTAAAGGTACTTGCGGCGAATTGCTCTTTGAGGTTGACGTTGCAAAATCCGGCAACTTCGACTTTGAACTTTTCAGCAGCGATAAAGAAAAAACTTGGATCAGATTTTATCCCGAAGACGGCAAACCTGTCCTTGAGCTCAACCGCGACCAGACGATTGAGGGCGGCAAAGGCGTTCGCAAAGTCATATTGCATCCCTTCGGCGACATTCTCAAGTTCCGCATTTTCCTCGACAAGTCCGCGATCGAAATCTTCATTAACGACGGTGCCGAAGTTATGTCAACTCGTGTATATCCGCAAGAAGAATCTCAAAATATCGTCTTCATTCCAAAGGCCGAGAAATTCGTAATCAAATCGCTCGATTGGTATGAATTCTAAAAAAAAATTTTTGTGCGTCAAAAATATTTACGACTCCTCCGGTAGCGGGGGAGTTTTTTTATGTTAACTGACGTTTCGGCGGTGATTGTCAGCAGTAGCGGCTTATGATAAAATCAACAAGAACATTCAAATTCACTCGTTGTGAGAGGTACAAAACAATTCCTAATTCATAATTGCCAACGGGAGGTTTGTTAAGTGGTTTCTTCAGAGATAAAAAACTTCGGGATTCTCGGCTGGCCGGTGGGGCACTCGCTGTCACCGCAAATGTACAAAGCGGCCTTTAAAACGGCGGGATTCCCGAATTACAATTACATCCTGTTGCCGATTCACAGTGGCAAACTTTTTTTTGCGGTTGAAGGCATAAAGGGCTTGGAGTTTCGCGGCGTGAACGTGACGATTCCTCACAAGTCGACAATCATGAAATATCTCGACGCCATTGACGCGGACGCCATGATTATCGGCGCGGTGAACACTGTCGTTAACGACGGCGGCATGTTGACCGGCTATAACACCGACGTGGTCGGATTTTTGTCCGCGCTCGCCGAAGCGAACTTCCTGCCTGAAGATTGCCACGCCGTGATTTTGGGCGCGGGCGGCGCGGCTCGTGCAGTTCTGTGGGGCTTATGCAAACGTCGTGCGGAGTATATCACAATCGGCGCACGCAATCCGCAGAAAGCTCAAGCACTTGCCAACGACTTCTTGACTTATGGCAACGTTGAGGCCTTCGATTGGCTCTCGGACGAATTCAAAGAAATTATTCAAACGGCGGATATTTTAATCAATACGACGCCGCTGGGCATGTTCCCCAACGTCGACGACATGCCGCCCGTTGACTTGAAGATTTTGCCGGAAGGTGCGCTCGTCTACGACATCATTTACAATCCGTTCGAGACCAAACTTTTGCGCACGGCCAAAGAACTCGGCTATCCGACACTCGGCGGGCTGTCAATGCTGTTGTTGCAAGGGCAAGAAGCTTTTCGACTTTATACGGGTGAATTGCCCGATTTGAAAGTCATGCAACGCGCTTTGGAGAAGGGACTCAACTTGAAATGAACATTCGCCGCACGACATTGAACGATTTTTGTCGTGGAGGATAATTATCCGCGCCG
>CAMZDU010000034.1 GCA_947305445.1 uncultured Selenomonadales bacterium | reverse complement strand
GCGCGTTTGAAAAGTTCAAGGCAACCGAAGACGCCGTGTTGAATGGCGCGGGCGAATACGACGGCTTGAAGCGGGAGGGAATGTTTATCGACGTTGAAATTGCTTTTCGCGAAAATGTTGACGGCGGCGAGGAAATAATTTTCGTAAACAAACTCGTCTTGAAGTTGGCTGAAGTGCCCAGGGTCGACGGTGCCGAGCATTTGCCATTCGCCGTCAAAATTGTTGGCTGCTTCCAGATATCTGCCGTAATTGGCGAGCTTGTCATCGTGATAATTTTTCAGCCAATCAACGAACGTGAGCGCGGTTTTTTTTCGTGAACTGATAGAGGCCGTAGCCGTGGCCGATAGCGGCGGGGTCGCCGTTCGATTCATAACGACGCGCCAAATCAAAAATATTTTCCACCGGCTTTCCGTTGACGGGAACGGGCGTGACGTGGTGAATTTTATTGGCGCGGCTGATAATTTCCGGCAGGAGCGAATAAAGATTTTTACCTGGACAAGCGGTGGCCATAAGGTCGCAGTGGCCGACAATGTGTTCGCGGTCGACGGGGATTTGATAATCGCGGCAAAGGTCGGCAACCAATTCGGAGCAAGCTTGAATTTGGGCTTGAGTGGGAGCGGCCTGTTCAAAGTCGCCGCTCAAATGAATGCCGAGTGTGTGATAATTTTCGCCGTAAGCGTGGGCACCGACAGCCCATTCAGGTCGGCCGACTTCGACGGTGCCGTCTTTCCTGATAACGAAGTGATATCCGATACACGAATATTTTTGATTGATGTGCCACTGATTGATTTGGATAGCGGAAGCGTCGACGTCGGAACCGCCCGTGTGGTGAATGACAATCATGTCGGTTGCGGTGCGCTCGGTCAGCGGCGGGAAATCTATTTGCGGGTGTCTGATATTCATGATGAAGCCTCCAATCAAAAAAGCGACTGCTCACGTTTGGCAATCGCTTCGTCGATACGTTTTTGAGCGATATTGAAAAATTTTTCGTCGGTTTCAAAGCCGATGAAGTTGCGGTCGGTGTTGATAGCGGCCACGCCCGTCGAACATGAACCCATTGTCGCATCTAAAACCGTTTCGCCCGCGTTGGTGTACGTCTTGATTAGGTATTCAAGCAGGGCGGTCGGCTTTTGTTGCGGGTGAAGCATTCCCGTCCTTACTAGCGAAGCGCAATACTGAACGTCACGCGGGTAATAATGTTCGCCGTCATTATTCTGCGTCGTTTGTATTTGGTGCTTATAATTCAAACTAAAGCTCGCCCGACGAGCAACTTTATACGGCTTGCCCTCTCTGAATTGCGGATTATAAGTCGGCAGAGCGGCGTAGAACACTAGAATATTTTCGTGGCAACGGAGCGGCATTTTCTTCGCGTTGAGGAACCCGACGCCGCGTGATTTTTCCCATATCCATTCGTAACGGAACATTTTGCGGTTGCTCATAATCAATTCGACTCCGAAGGGCATTTGACTGAAAAGACAGATAGCGGCGTTGCGTTTGGTCACGCGATTAAATTGTTCCCACATCGGCTCGAAGGGAATTCGCTTATCGAAGTAACAATCAGTCGTCCCGTAGGGCAAGTCAGTCAGAATCATATCAACCGAGCCGCTTTCAATTCGTTTCATGCCCTCTAAGCAATCTTCGTTGAAAATGTTGTACATGTTGGCACCTCAAATAACAGTCAGAGTGATTTGCGGGTGGCGGTCGAGTTCGCGAGTAAGTGAAGTTAAATCTTTCAACGCGGCCAACTCGTTAAAGACGGATTGGGCGTCGTCGAAAAAGATTTTGCCGTCGACGATGCCGGAGAAGTTTTCAAAGGTGGAACTAAGACTTTCGTTCGGGCAAAGTGATTGACGCAGAATATCGCGCACCTTCTGAATGGTCGCCTGCGTCAAAGGTTGGCGGCTTAGGATTAACATAGTTATCGTCTCTCCTTTCGACGAGACTGCGGCCGAGATATCCTACAAGGCCGACGGCGATATTGCCGGCCACGTCCAGCGGCAAGACGACGTCCTTGCTAAAGGCGATAAGGCCGACGATGATAAGGTAAACGATGAGCACAACGATAAGGCCGGCACCGACGACAAAATCAGTGTCCGAGCGTTTTTTCATGGTAAGTCACCTCCAAAGCGTCAAGGCGGTGTTGATTGGAGCGGACGCGCTGATTTAGTTCGGCGATTTGAATTTCACAAAGGCGCAAGCGGTCGTCGTAAATTTGGAAAGTGCCGCGCAATCGGTCGACGGCTTTGTTAAGCTCGGCAATAGAATTTTCCAGCGGACGCAAGACGGCGTATTTAAAAATAATACCGGCAATGGTGACAACGCCGCAAAGCACGGTAATAATTTCGTAATCAATCAAACGAATCACCCCCAGTGAGCGCAAAAGCCTGTTCGTCGAGGAAAATACGCAAATCGGACGCGTTGGCGGCGTCGGTGGCGACGAGCGGGTTATAAAAATTTTTGTCAGCCACACGCACGGCCAAAGCGGGCGAAACTTTTTTTGTTTGGAGCGGCAAAAGATGAGTTGCGCCTTGATAGCGGGCGGCCAGTTGCGGCGCGGCAATCCGAGTTTCAACGGCGAAGTCGGCTCTGCAGTAGCCGTCGTCCAGCGTGAGTTCCGTCTCGCTGACAATGACGTTAGAAAAGAGCACGTATGCGTTGGGGCAAAACATTCGCAAGTTGTCCAAATCCTCGCCGCCGTTGACGTTGCCGCTGTAAGTATATTTCGTGGTCGAACCGTTGACAAAAACTTCGACAAGACCGTCGGTGGCGTCCGACTTCAAATGCATCAGGAATTTATTCAAGACGTTGCGTTCGATTGTGATAGCGGAAGTCGCGCCCGTCGGTTTCAAATGGTCGAACAAAACCCAGTTGCCCGCATCAAAGGTGCTGAGCAAACCGCAGAAAGTACTTTGCGTGGGAGAGTAATGGCCGACTTCGAGGCGGTGATTGCCGTTTGTGTACGAGGAATAATTTTCAACAAAAAGGTCGAAGCGCAGCCAAATTTCTTTCAAGCCGGAAGGGGTGTGAAACATATCAGACTTCTCGCCACCCCAGAAAGCAACGCCCGTGGTTGATTTGGAGCTGTCGCGGACGGTGGTGCCGCCCGTGGCAAGCAATTCGGCGAAGCCGCGATTGTAGACGCGCCAACCTTTTAAGGAATTTAGGATAGTTGTCTCGACGTCGAAATCAGCAACAACTTTTGCGGGCGCACCGAGTTCCATTTTTAGGTTGAAGTAATCGTCGTCGGTGGGCGGAGTGAAATTATCGGTGTGCAGTGCCACGCCGTCAAAAATCATGAACTCGTCAATCGTGCCGCCCCAAGTACCCGCGGCTTTGCTATTGTCGCCATTAGTACCGATAAAGACGTTGTTATAAATTGTGCGAGCCAGCGCGTTTGTATAACTGTGGACAAGTGTGCCGTTAAAAAACGTGAGCCATTTGCCGGTTGAGTGCTGATAATCAATCTCGAAGAAAAACTGCGAAGTCAGCTCGAAGGAAAGATTAATTCTTGCAAGATTGTCTTTATATCCGATTTCAACGGCGTTATTAAGAGCGTTGTAACGTATGATTCGGAGCTTATTCCCATTCAAAGCGAACAGCCCCGCCCATTGTTGCGCCGTAGAGGCGTCCATAGTTGCCCTGCCGCAAATTGTGAAGTCCTGACCGCCGAGAGTGATGGAATCGTCAAGGGCAATGTAGCTGTCGCCTTGCAAGTGCAGGGCGTGATTGACGATGGACGGCTGGCCGTTGCTGAACCATTGGCCGCCGCAAAGGTCAAGTGTGGCGTCGACGTCGAAGGGCAGATAGACAAGCAAATTGTTAGCGTCCAAAGAAATCACGCCCTTTCTATAACGCAATCAATCTGGAATTTAGTGGAGCGGTCGAGTGAAGCGTATTCGTTGGCGATAGTGCGGGCTTTTGCGAAGAAAGGCACGTTAGCCCAGCTGACACCCGCGAAGGTGATAGAATCGGTGTAGACGCCGCTAGCCGAAGCCGCGAGCTGATAGCGGCTGTTGACGTCGGCAAAGTCGGAAATTGTCACTTCGCCGAGCGAACGGAACCCGTAATCACATCTGACAGCCAGCGGGATAATTTGTTCGTCGACGCTGAGCGCGTCTAAGTCGAAGTGCACCGGCTCGCTGAAATCGCCGCAAGAAACTTTCGTGCCGTCGACGCCGCCGGAAGTCGGATTGTCTTTGTAAATGTTGATTTTCATGTTGGCACCTCAAAGCTGAATCCACATCGCGCCCTCAACGGTCGAAGGCGTGAAGCCTAAAATTACAGTGTCAGTGGGTGTGTCGTCGTCTTGGTCGGCCTTGAATCTGTAGCGTTTATCGTTGGCAACGCGCATGTCGCGGCAACGGTCAAGAAAAGTTTGCTCGTCAATGTAATTTTTTTCGTCGTCCATTTTTTAAGCCTCCTAACCTCAGAAAACGTGATTGATAAAAGCGGCCTTGCTGATTGCGCCGCCGGTGGAATAAGCCTGCGGAGTTTCCTCGCCGAAAACGTAAGTTAAGAAGTCAGCCTTGCCGACGGAGCTGTAATTTTGGTGGGGCTTGTTGGCGTAGATGATGTCAATAAAAGAATAGCCGGCGGGAGTGATAACGTCGGTAGAAAGCTTGCGCCACTGGAGTCCGTCGAAAACGTAAGGAGACCTGTCGACGAAAGCAAATTCACCGGTGACGGGCGCGGGCGGGAAGGACGAACTTGCGCCGGCGAAAAACATACGGTTGGCGATATCGGAGCGGACGGCGGTAAATTGGTCGGCAACCGAATCACTCAAACTGGCAATGGAAAATTTAACGCCGGCAATTTGTTCGTCGTGTGAATCATCGGCTGAAATGCGGGATTGAGTTTCAAGGTCGATTTGTGTTTGCAAACTGTCAATGGCGGCTTCGAGTGCGCTCACGTCAGCGGACGCGCCGCCTTGTTCAATTAAGTTGTAAAGGAAATCGAATTGCTGAGCGACGGAAAAGCCAAAAGCGGACAGCGCGTTGCCGAGGCCGTCAATTTGGGTTTGCAAGTTAGCGTCGGTGGCGGCGAGTGATTGACTTGCTACGGACAGCGAATCAATCTGCGCCTGCAAAAAATTGTCGGTGGCGGCGAGCGATTGACTTGCTACGGACAGCGAATCAATTTGCGTCTGCAAAAAATTGTCGGTGGCGGCGAGTGATTGACTTGCTACGGACAGCGAATCAATCTGCCTTTGCAAAAAATTGTCGGTGGCGGCGAGCGATTGACTTGCTACGGACAGCGAATCAATCTGCCTTTGCAAGTCGTCGTCGGCTCTTTCGCGGGCAAGTTGTTCGGCGTCGATTAGCGATTGCAAGTTTCCGACGTCGGAACTAAGCGAACCGAGCGCGAGACTTAAGCAGTTAATTTTTTCGGCAAGACAAGCGTCGGGCTCGATACCGTCAATGGCCTCGCGGACTTCCTCTTGCAAGTCGACGAAACGATTAACCAAATTATTTTGACGAGAAATCAGCTCGTCCATCTGCTGGGTTGAGCCGTCAAGGTGCTCTTTGATTTCGTTAGCGTCGTCGGCAGTAAGTGGCGTGCCGACTGCGCCGTAGTTGCAAGTTACGGTTTGGCCGTGGAGTTCGGGATTGAAGTAGACAATTCGGTTGGCCTCGCGGTAAAGCGTTTCGGCACTGTAAGCGCAAAAAAATTCGTTAACGGCCAACTCCGCGGGGGAATCAGTTTCGATAAAGCCGTCAATGGTCAGCGAACCTTCGGCGGGCACGTGGCGGAGCAAAATTTTTCCGTGAACGATTTGATGTTCTTCGCCGAGCACGGGTTTTGGGTTGCTTGGCTCGTATGGAAAGTAACGTTCCATTTTTTCACCTCGCTAAAAAAAAAAAGACCGCCGAAGCGGTCGTAATTCAATTTTCAATCTCGCGGCGGTATTCTTCAAGCAACGGCCGATAAAGTGCGGGCACGTCCTCCAGCGCAAGTCGTTTCTGTTGATACACAAGTCTGTAATAAAATTTAGCGATAGCGCGTTCAGTTGTCGTCATTAGAGATCGTCTCCTTTGCTGAAACTTTTTCAAGCAAGTAAGCGATGATGAGTTCTTGCTCGTCTTTGCGTTCCTGTTCGCGGCGTTCCGCTTCTTTTGCGGCGCGTGCTTTAAGTTGCGCGTCGGTCAGCGGGCGCGAAAATCTGTGGCCCATAACAAATCACCCCTTATTAAATGGCGGCCGTCCAGCCGACAGCCCACGATAAAATTTCCTGTTGCTCGCCGAGGAAGTCATAACTCAAAACCAGCGGCGTGAATTTGTCGGCAACAAAAGTTAAAACGTGCGAATCGGCATTGTAACTCCAGTCGGCGTTAAGTTCAATGCTTGACTGCTTAGCGGCGTGTGGCAAGACAATCTGCTGAATAAGGCCTGTGGCGTCGCCGAGTGATTCATCTTCAACGCGGCCATCGGAGCGCACCAACTGCAGGCGGATATTTGAAATTTGTTTGTCGGCGGTGTCGTCTTCGTCGAGCGCGAAATTGAAACGCGTCATGTAAGTTTGCTCGTCGTCAAGATAAGGTTGGCTGTCGATAATTTTCTCCATGGGTAGCCAAATTTCGGAATCGCGGCCGTAATCGTAGCTGGCAGTGACGGCGGTGCCTTGCGGCAAAGTGACAGTGACTTCGCTGACTTCGACGTTGTAACCAAAATCAGCGAGCGGCTCTCCGTCGGCAAAAATTTTAAGCGTGTTTTGGTCAATGCCGGAATCTTTTTCGCCGTCGAGGCCGAGCGGGAGTTGCTGAAAAGTTCCGTCGGCGACACCGATAGCAATGCGCTCGCGGTGTTTAGGCGGTTGCATGTAGTTGACGTAAGCTTGAATCGTTGAATCAGTCAACTTTTTGTGGCGGACGACGACATAACAAGTTTGCAAGTCGACTTCGTAACCTTGAACGACGCTATAAAGTTCGGCGACGTTGCCGCTTACGGCGGTCGCGCCCATGTTGTGATTAATGGTGATAGAAGTGAGCTTCGCGCTGTCGGAACCGTCGAGCGTGAGCACATTGAACGTCATTTTAAATTGAACGGCGGTAGCTTCCGCGTTTTGCGCTTCGTTCAGCGGCATGTAAGCCGACCAATTTCCTTCGGCATCGCGGAGGCGGACAAGGATATCGACTGAACCGTTGCCCGTGAGGACGGTTGTGGCGGAGATTGAAGAAATGCGCGGCGTTGAATCGTCGGTCGCGGCCAAGTCGTATTCAGCGGACTCGACAACGTTTTGATAAACGTCGATATCGGCACGCACGCGAAGGCCGATTTTTGCGGACGGAAAGACGGGCGAATCGTTTGGCGCGTAAAGCGCGATAATCGGATAAATTTTTTTGCCGACAAAAGCGGTGATATTTTCAAGGGCGGTTAATTCTGCGGCAGTGTTGCCCGCTTCCAAAACCGTATCAACGTCCAAATTGCCGGTGAAAACGGTCGGCACGCCGTCCACAAATTTAATCAGAGAACCGTCGACTTTAAACAAAAAGCGGCGGTTAGTGCCCGTCGGCTCGTTGCCGGTGATAGTGAATCCTTCGACGACGTTTTTGCCTGTGGCGTCGAAGGGCACCTTCGCAATCAGCAACGCTTTAGACGGGAACGAGTAATCGTAATTTTCGGGGATAACCCAACTCATAAAAAATCCTCCTCGCGGGTGAATCCTCGCCGGACTCTGTTAAGGGAACGCAAATTTTATGTGTGACGAAAAAAATGTGAGCGCGACTCGCCGAGGAATCAGCTCACATTTTTAAAATTTCGAATCGCTTAAGTAGTGGGCGTCAAGTCAAGGTAGGTGGTCGATTTAACGATTTTGACAGCCTTTTTGAAGCGCAAGAAAGCCGCGCCGGTTTTGTCACCGACGAGCACTTGATTAGCCTGATTGTAGGTGCCGACCGCGTTAATGTCAGCGGCCGTGATTGACGCCTTGGGGTTGTCGAGCGTGATTGTACGCGTGTCGCCGTCAGTGAACTCCTGTTCAAGCGAGAGCGTGTTTGTGGTTTTAACAATGTCAGCCATTACAGTTCCCCTCCCTTACTCGGTAATCGTGACGGTGATAATCTCGTCGTTATAAGTGTCGCCGCCGTGGACGAGGACTTTATATTCGCCAAGCATTAAATCTTGATTGGTTCCGTCTTCTGCTTCCACATATAAAATAGCCTCACTAACACTATTTGCGCCAAAATAAAGACCGACGATATTAGCATTTGAAGCGGGTGACAATGCTGGCGGAGTGATTGAGTAAGTGGCGGAACCGACGCCCGTGCCTGTCACCGTTAAATCGACTTGCCAGTTGTAATTTTCGACGAACGCCGCTGAAGGAATCGTAACGTTAAGACCGCTAATAGTTCTGCCGCTTTTCTGTTGGATTGTAATGTTGCGCTAATATTTTACTCAGAGTTCTGTCTTCTCCACGAGGGTT
>CAMZDU010000033.1 GCA_947305445.1 uncultured Selenomonadales bacterium | reverse complement strand
CGCATCGAAACCACTTTTTCGCAACTGGCCGAACAAGTGAATGCTCAACGCGTTTACTATTGATTTTATTTGATTTTCAAAGGAGAAATTTTTATGTTGATGACAGGCGCGAGGGCGATTGTCGAATGTTTACGCGAACGGGGCGTCGATTTGATTTTCGGCTATCCCGGCGGAATGATTTTGCCGCTGTATGACGCGCTGGTCGACGAAAAGGAAATTCGTCAAGTTTTGGTCACGCACGAACAGAACGCGGCTCATGCGGCGGATGGTTACGCACGGGCGACGGGCAAAGTCGGTGTATGCATGGCGACTTCCGGTCCCGGCGCGACGAATTTAGTCACGGGCATTGCAACGGCGTTTATGGACTCAATTCCGCTCGTGGCAATTACGGGACAAGTCGACACGAAACTTTTGGGTCGCGACGCCTTTCAGGAAATGGACATTTTGGATATAACAATGCCCGTCACGAAACACAACTTCAAGGTCAAGGAGGCGCGACTGCTCGTCCCGACGATTCGCCAGGCCTTCGACATTGCGCTGAGCGGTCGGCGAGGTCCCGTACTTGTCGACGTGCCGCGTGATATTTTCTTCGCCGAAGTCGATTATCGTCCGCAGGAAGTCAAAGAAAAAATTCCCGCACAACCCGACGCGGACTTCATCATCTGCGCGGCGGAGGCGGCCGAAGAAATTGCCAAAGCCGAACGCCCCGCAGTCATCGTCGGCGGCGGAGCAATCTCGGCCGGCGCGAGCAAAGAAATTATCGCCTTTATCGAGAAATTTAATTTGCCCGTCGTCAACACGCTCATGGGCATCGGAGCCGTCCCGCGCTCCCACCCGCAAAATCTTGGCTTCGCGGGCATGCACGGCAAGAAGGCGGCCAATCACGCAATCGCGGCGGCGGACTTGATTATTGCAGTCGGTTCGCGTTTCGGCGACAGGCAGACCGGTAACCTCAGCAAGTACACGCGCTCGAAAAAATTTATTCACATCGACATTGACCCAGCAGAAATTGACAAGAACATTGAGGGCAGTCTCGGCCTTGCGGGCAACATGAAAGTCATCTTAAAACTTTTGATGCGCCATGAGGCCGGCAAGCCCCGCGTCGAGTGGTGGCGGCAGATTGAAAGTTGGCAGGAAGAATACGACTACGATTATCAAGTCAACCGTCTTACCGTACCGTGGGCGATGAATCAGATTGCTAAGAAAACTGCCGGCAAAAATTTTGCTTACGCTACGGACGTCGGCCAGCACCAAATGTGGGCGGCACTTCATCTGCACGTTGAGGAACCGCGCACCTGGCTGACTTCCGGCGGTCTGGGCACAATGGGGTTCGGACTTCCCGCCGCAATGGGTGCTCAGCTCGCTTACGGAAAAAATCGGCGCGTCATCTGCGTCAGCGGCGACGGCGGCATAAAAATGACCGGCAACGAATATTACACGATTGCCCGTATGAAATTGCCCGTAATCTCGCTTATCGTCAACAACACGAGCTTGGGGATGATTCGCCAGTTACAACGAGTTTTTTACAACGAACGATATATTGCCTGCGAATTCGATTATCAGCCCGATTACGTCGCTTACGCGCAAAGTTTTGGCATAAAGGCCGAGGCGGTCTCCACGCAGGAAGAATTCGCGCACGCGCTGGTTGAAGCTCTGGACGACACCGACAATCCGCGTGTCATCGTCCTGAACGTCTGGCGAAGTTTTGTCGAGCCTATGACCAAAGCCGGCGCGAACGTCAACGAGTTCGTCGAATTCAAGTAAACTTCCTCACGTTGGCGAGGGATTTCAATCTTAAACGGTTGAAGCTGGTTTACACAGCCTCCGGCAGACAACAGTAAAATTTTTACAGAAAGGAAGTGAACGGCGTTTTATCAGTTAGGAATTAAATTCGCGTCGTAATCATTATTAATTCCTAATTGACAAAGTGCCGGTTTTGATGAAAGATATTCTTGATGTTCACGTCCACACGACGGCGAGTGGTCACGCTTACAGTACGTTGGGCGAAGTCGTCGCCACAGCTAAGAAAAAAAATTTGCAGCTCGTCGGAATTGCTGACCACGCGCCGTTTATGCCAGGTGCCACGCATGATTTTTACTTCCTGAACTTCAAAGTTATTCGCCGCGAGCTTGACGGAATTAAAATCGCAATGGGCGCAGAGTTGAATATAATCGACTACTCCGGCAGCACCGACTTGCCCGCGCAAATTCTCAAGCGCATTGACTACGCCATTGCCAGTCTGCACAACCCGTGCATAGAGCCGGGCACTTTGGCGGAGAATACGGCGGCAATTATCGGCGCGATGAGAAATCCGCACGTCGTGATAATCGGCCACCCCGACAACCCGTTCTATCCCATTGACTTCGATGCGGTTGTTCGTGCGGCCAAAGATAATCATGTCCTGCTTGAGATTAACAACAGCTCCTATGTCTCCGACGGGCACCGCGCCGGCTCGGAGGTGCAAGCAAAGCTGATGTTGACGGCCTGCAAAAAATACGGCGCGGAAGTTATCATGGGTTCGGACGCACATTTTGAACTTGACGTGGGCAATCACGAGCGTTCGCAAAGAATTTTGGCAGAAAATAATTTTCCCGCCGAACTTGTCATAAATTCAAGCGTCGAGAAATTTTTTGAGTACGTCGCTTACAGAAAATCATTGGCACCGGTTTAGAAATTGGCGGACAGCTTGTGCCATTCACTAAGGAGGTAACTGTTTTGTTGGTTCACGAAATTATAAACAACGGACGTGACGAAGACATTGCAATCGTCGACGAAGGGCGGCAAATTACCTACGCGCAGTTCAAGCAAGGCATCAGACGCTACCGCAACCGCCTTCACGAACTTGGCATTCGTCGCGGCGACCGCGTAGGAATTTTTTCGCGCAACAGCGAGGAATTTATCTACGCGTATTTTGCGACGGCTTCATTGGGCGCAATCAACGTCCCGATAAATTTTCAACTTAGCTCGCGTGAGACCGCTTACATTTTGAAAAACGCCGGCGTCGAACATTTGCTGACTTACGAGCCGATTCAATTCGACGAAGAACTTTCCGTCACGATATCGCGACCTTTGGCGACAAAAATTCTCCCGACGCGCCCGACTTGCCCGCCGACTTCGGCGACAACAATCCCTGCGTCATCATTTACACCTCCGGCACGACCGGCAATCCCAAAGGCGCGGTGCTCTCTCATAAAAATCTTGTGCACAACGCCCGCCAATGCAGCGTCTTCAAATGCCGCCGCGATTGTAAAGTCATCTGCGTCCTGCCGATGTATCACTGCTTCGGCTGGACGTGCACCGTGCTCAACACATTTTATCGCGGCGCAGAATTGCACGTCATGCGCATGTTCAAGCCTAAAGACATGATTGACATGGTGCGCGACCAACAAATAACCGACGTCATTGTCGTGCCGTCAATCTTCAAGCTTGAGGGGCTTCCCGGACTCGGCAAGACCGCGCTTGTCACCGCGCTCGCCAAGCCCGAAGACTTCAAGAGCGTACGTTTCGCAATGAGCGGCGGTACAACATTGCCCGATAAAATCGTCGAGGAGTTCACGAAAAAATTTGGACTGACAGTTGCTGAAGGTTACGGTCTGTCGGAGGCGTCGCCCTGCGTATTTTTGACGACTCACGGCGAAGAACGCCAAGGTTCGTGCGGAAAAAAACTTGACGGCGAAGAAATTCGTATCGTCGACGAAGACGGCAACGATGTCCCGCAAGGCGAAATCGGCGAAGTTTTGGTGCGCGGCGGTCAAGTCATGCTCGGCTATTGGAAAAATCCCGAAGCCACGGCCGAAGCTCTCGACGCGGACGGTTGGCTCCACACCGGCGACGTCGGCAAAGTCGACGCGGATGGTTACTATTACATTGTCAACCGTATCAAAGAAATGATTATCAGCATGGGCGAAAATATTTATCCGCGTGAAGTCGAGGAAGTCGTCTATAAATTCAGCGGCATTAAGGACGCGGCGGTTATCGGCGTGGACGACAAATTGCGCGGACAAGTCGGCGCGTGTTTCTATGAAGTTCAGGACGGCGCGAAAGTTGATCCCCGCGAGTTGAAACGCTACCTGCAGAAAAATCTTGCAATGTACAAAGTGCCGCGTGAATTTCATCGTTTGGCGGAGTTGCCGCGCACCGCTACCGGAAAAATTGCCAAACGAAAAATTTTGGAAGATTATCTCGCTGCCAAAGGTGAATGACGTGCGAATCAGTTGACGGCTTGCGAAAAAAATTTTTCCTCGCGCTGATTACGGTTGCGCTCGTTGCAACAAGTCACGTCGCCGCCGCTGATTTAACTGCCGAACAGCTCGACGAAATAATTTCGCGCACCGCAGAAAATTCTGCCGCTGAATCCGGCGCGACGTTGCCGGTTGACGCCGAGACCTTCCAAAAAAAATTTTAATGCCTTCGTGATAAATTTTATTTGACATTCGGCCGACGATTGGAGTGATTGACGTGAAAAATTTTTTCCTCGCGCTGATTACGGTTGCGCTCGTTGCAACAAGTCACGTCGCCGCCGCTGATTTAACTGCCGAACAGCTCGACGAAATAATTTCGCGCACCGCAGAAAATTCTGCCGCCGAATCCGGCGCGACGTTGCCGGTTGACGCCGAGACCTTCCAAAAAAATTTTAATGCCTTCGTGATAAATTTTATTCGCGAGACAGATGCCGGCTACACGGACGCCTCGATGATGAAACGGATTTTTCTGCTCAACGACGCGAAAACTTTTACTCGTGACGGACATCAACTCTTCGCGAAAAATTTTTTAAACCGTGCATTGGTCGTAGGCTTGAGTGACGGCGGCAAGTGCAAGGTGCTGAATTTTTTCGCCACACACGCCGAGAATCGTGACGACGCGCTCTTCAACGTACTGGTTTTGCAGGCCTTCGTCAGAGGGATTGCGCCCGAATTCGACGCGATGAACATGCTCGCCGCCGCAGAAAAAAATCCGTCCGCGACCGTGATTCGCGACGGTGTGAAATATTCTGTCGTCACCGACGGGAACACGGACATTGTTACGGCTGTGGCGGCCGATTAAACGAGGACTTCAGATGAAATTTGTATCATGGAACGTCAACGGATTGCGCGCCCGCCTGAAAAAAGATTTTATGCCGGCGTTCAATCAACTCGACGCAGATATTTTTGCCGTGCAGGAAATCAAAATGCAACCGGGCGAGGCAATACTTCAACTTGACGGCTACAAACAGTTTTGGAATTGCGGCAATCGTAAAGGCTACTCCGGCACGGCAATTTTTTCGCGCATCGAACCCAAAGACTTTACCTGCGGCATCGGCGTCGACGAATTCGACGACGAAGGCCGCGTCATAACTCTCGACTGCGGAAAATATTTTTTCGTCAATGTTTACGTGCCCAATTCGCACAATCTCGAATGGCTCGAACGGCGCATGAGCTGGGAGTACACTTTCCGCAAATATCTGCAGACCCTCGACAAGCGCAAGCCCGTAATCGTCTGCGGTGATTTCAACGTAGCGCATCAACCGATTGATTTAAAAAATCCTGCATCGAATCATCAAAGCGCAGGTTTCAGCGACGAGGAGCGCGGGAAATTTTCCGAGCTGTTGGAGGCGGTTTTCGTCTATATTTTTCGCCGCCGCAATCAGACGTTGACAGGTGCTTACACGTGGTGGAGTTATCTGCGCAAGGCGCGATTGACAAACGCGGGCTGGCGTATCGATTATTTTTTGATCTCGGAGCGGCTGACCGAACGCGTTATCGACGCCACGATTGAGAACAAAATTTTCGGCAGTGACCATTGCCCCGTAACGTTGACGATTGATAGCCTTGAGTGACACTGCCCACACCTAAACGCAAGACAAATTTCTATTTACTGCTCCCTAATCGCCTGAACTGACCCAGGCGCATGCGGTAGCGTTTTTTTTTCTGCAGAGCGATTGATTTTCGGTAAGTTAGCGTTAGACAAAAATATCATAAAAAAAATTTCCTCGCGATAATTACTGATGATTACTCGCCGGCCGAGTGTCTATTCACCAACGCGTAAAATTTCTTGACGACAATCAGTTGCGGGCGATTGCGAAAATTGTGGCGTCGGAAAAATTTTTATTGACGTATTGACTTTTTGTTGTTTTGCGATTATCATTTGCGGCGTCAAAAAGAATTCAACCGATTTGGGAGTGATATATCATGGCGAACGAAAAATACACGGCCAAAGCCTCGCAAGCGATTCAGGCGGCGCAACAGCTCGCGGCAATGCGATACAATCAAGAATTTAATTCGTTGCACCTCATGCTCGCGCTGATAAAGGAGCCGGAAGGATTGCTCGCGACGATTTTCCAAGAATGTCAGACCGACTTGCCGATGCTCAAAGTTAAACTCGAAGCCGAGCTTAACAAAATTCCGCAAGTCAAAGGCCAGGAGCGATTGTCAATGGGCGTTGACTTGGCTCGCGTTATCGGCAAGGCACGGGAATACGCCGCCGCCATGCACGACGAGTACATCAGCACCGAACATCTGTTGCTTGCGCTCGTCACCGACGGCAAGCGCGAACTGCAAGACATTGTTAAAGAATTTCAGCTCACCCGTGACAAAATCGACGCGGCCATTAAAACTCACCGCAAACAAAATGTCACCGGCGAAAATCCCGAAGAAACTTATCAGAGTTTGTCGAAGTTCGGACGCGACTTGACGGCGGCGGCGCGTGCCAACAAACTCGACCCCGTCATCGGCCGCGACGAGGAGATTCGACGCACGATTGAAATTTTAAGTCGGCGCACAAAAAATAATCCCGTTTTAATTGGCGAACCGGGCGTCGGCAAAACCGCAATCGTCGAAGGGCTGGCAAGACGTATCGTTGCCGGCGACGTGCCCGAATCACTTAAAAACAAAACTCTCTACGCGCTGGACATGGGCTCGCTTATCGCCGGTGCGAAATTCCGCGGCGAATTCGAGGAACGCCTAAAATCTGTCCTCAACGAGATAACTAAAAGCGACGGACAAATTTTGCTGTTTATCGACGAAGTGCACACGGTTGTTGGCGCGGGCAAAGCCGAAGGCGCAATGGACGCCGGCAACATTCTAAAGCCCATGCTCGCTCGCGGCGAGTTGCGTTGCATCGGCGCGACGACGCTTAATGAGTACCGCAAATACATCGAGAAGGACACCGCGCTTGAGCGACGCTTTCAACCCGTCATGGTCGGCGAACCGAGCGTTGAGGATACGATTACAATTTTGCGCGGCATAAAGGAACGTTACGAAGTTCATCACGGCGTGCGCATTCGTGACGCGGCTCTGGTCAGCGCGGCAACTCTTTCCGACAGATATATTTCCGATAGATTTTTGCCGGACAAGGCGATTGATTTGGTCGACGAGGCGGCCGCAAAACTCCGCACGGAAATTGAATCGTTGCCCGCGCCGATTGACGAGATTCGCCGAAAAATCATGCAACTTGAAATTGAAGAGCAGGCTCTAAAAAAAGAGACCGACTCCGCGTCGCGTGACAAACTTAAATCCACTGTCGACGAAATAAAACAGCTCAAGTCCCGCGAAAAAATTTTGCGCGACAAGTGGGAAGCCGAGAAGCAGTCGATTCTGCGCGTGCGTGCCATTAAAAAAGAAATCGACGCGGTTAACAGCCAGATTGAAGCGGCGCAACGTGCTTACAATTTGCAGAAGGCCTCCGAACTCAAATACGGCGAGTTGCCCAAACTTCAGAACACTCTTAAACGCGTCGAGGACGAAATTGCCGCGCAAGCCGATTCGCGTCTGCTGAAAGAGGAAGTCGGCGAAGAAGACATTGCCAAAGTCGTCAGCCGCTGGACGGGGATTCCGCTGTCGAAAATGTTAACCGGCGAGCGCGAAAAACTTCTGCACCTTGAAGACACTTTGCACGAACGCGTTGTCGGACAGGACGAAGCAGTCACCGCCGTCAGCGAGGCGATTCTTCGCGCCCGCGCCGGTATCAAAGATCCCAATCGTCCAATCGGCTCGTTTATATTCCTCGGCCCGACCGGCGTTGGCAAAACCGAACTTGCAAAGGCGTTGGCGGAAGCTCTCTTCGACGACGAGCGCAGCATTATTCGCGTCGACATGTCGGAGTATATGGAGAAACACACGGTGGCGCGGCTTATCGGTGCGCCTCCTGGTTACGTCGGTTACGACGAGGGCGGCCAGCTCACCGAGGCTGTAAGACGTCGACCCTACAGCGTCATTTTGCTCGACGAGATTGAAAAAGCTCACCGCGACATTTTCAACGTGCTCCTGCAGATTCTCGACGACGGCAGACTAACCGACGGCAAAGGACGCGTTGTCAATTTTAAAAATACCGTCATCATCATGACGAGCAATCTCGGCTCGCAGGAAATTCTTCAGCGGGCAAAGATCGGTTTCATCACGAACAAGGCGTTCGCCGAGGCCGAGTCCATTATCAAAGACATGTTAAAAAATCATTTCCGTCCCGAATTTTTAAACCGCATTGACGA
>CAMZDU010000032.1 GCA_947305445.1 uncultured Selenomonadales bacterium | reverse complement strand
GCCGCTTGAGATAGTCGACGACGATATCCCAGCCGCCGGGATAAAGCCAGCCTTTGCGCGGCGAAGAAGCTTGTACGGCAATGCAAACGTACGTCTCATTCGTGACGGGCGGCGCGGTCGGCGTGAAAGTCGGCTTCGTAGGCAAAGTATCAAGTCCGAAAATCACGCTCGCCATTTTTTCCATCGGCTCGTTTCTGAAATCAACCGGACAGAAAGGAAAACTTCCGCCGTACATTGTCAGGAAGTAGCTTGCGTAATTTTCGGCGGTGACGGCGTCGACTTGCGGCAGGTCGGGATATAAATTCGCCGCAAAATCCCGCAGGTACTCGCGCAAACAAATCGACAACTCGCAACGATGACGATACTTGAATTCGCGCACGGACGGCATCATTGCAATTTGATCGCCGAGTCCGCTTTTTTTGTAAAACGATACTAAAACAGGTTGTCCTTCCAAGTCGAGCACGTGTTCAAAAATTTTTCGATCGTCACGGAAAATTTCCACGCGCCAGCGAATGAAATATTTCTCGACGGAAATCAATCGCACGTCGGAAATTTCTCTGTCGAAAAAAATTTGCTCGGTGTCGGCGTCGCTTATCGTGACGTGAAAATTTCCCGCGGGCAATTCCAATCGCAAACCGAAGTTAAAATCCAGGCGCACCCCGTCAACGCCCGTCTCGCCGACAATCGTTGAAGTCAGCTTTTGGTCGTGATTGTCGTAAACTTTCATGAGGTCGTACAAAAATTTTTGAACGGCGGGCGCGTCCGTCAACGCGGGAAAATTCGGTTCAAAGCCCGTCGTATTTTCTAACGCGCTCGTGTCAATTATTCCTTTGAGGTAGTCGCGAATGTCGCGTGCGCAAAAAAATAAAGTTCTCATGGTCCGCATTCACCATTCGTTTGAAAATTTTCGTTTCATTGAACTACTCCCGCCTAAGTGGGAGATTCTTGAGAAGTTTGGAAGTCAAGCTACTCTTATTCTCAAAGGTCTGTCCAAAAGACCCACACACAGTCGCCCGAAATCGAGGTTCTGCTTGCTTTTGCGCAAAATATTTGCCGCGCCGTTCACGTCTGCATTTATCAGCCTACCGCTTAAAGACCTGTACAAGCCGCGCTGAATTCTCTTGCCGCTGAAACTGCCCATGTAAGGTGTCTCGGCGTCGTAAGTCGGGATTCCGTCCAAATCCAAAAAGCTTGCCTTCGACGTGTAACTTTCTTCCTGCTCAACGTAATCCATGCCGTAACGAGCACATAGATTTTGCAACTGCCGACGCATTTTTCACCCCCTTTCGGAGGAAATTATTACACCTTTTTTAGTGAAACGCCAATTGACTTTGTAAACTCAAAAAGAGATATTCCGGTTGTCTTGCCGACAATGTAACCGTTTCGCAGTGGGCTTGCCCCCTACACTCACCCGCACCGTAGCACTATGGACTAAGTGAATCGCGACGGGTGCTTTGAGAATAAGGGTAACTTAGGCTACCAACCTTCTCAAGAATCCACCGCCTAGGCGGTGAGAGGTTCAAGCTACAAAATTATAATTCGCCGCAATTCAAAATTCAACTGCCGCAATTTCAATCAGTCGCTCACGTAAAAAAAAGTTCTTGCAAAAATTTTTTACCTGTGGTACAGTAACAGCCGTTCGGGACGTAGCTCAGTTTGGTAGAGCGCTTCCTTGGGGTGGAAGAGGTCGTGAGTTCAAGTCTCGTCGTTCCGACCAATAAAGAAATTTTCAGGCGGAGGTTGCAAAACTTCCGCCTTTCGCGTATATGGGAGATCGTCATGAAAAATTTTTTTGCGGCAATGACAGCAGTCGTCGTCTTGCTGATGAATTCACTTGCATTGGCGGCGGTCGAGCCGAAAATTTTGGCAGAGTCTGCCATTTTGGTTGAGGCCTCCACCGGACGAATCATCTACGAAAGAAGCGCCGACGTCGAACGCGAACCGGCGAGCATGACAAAAATGTTGACGTGTATCCTCGCGCTGGAAAAACTCAAACCGCTCGAAGAAGTTCGCATGAGTCGGGCGGCCGTTCTCACCGAAGACAATACACTTAATTGGTCGGAGAATGATTCCGTCAGCGCACTGGATATGATAACCGCCGTCATGCTCGTCTCGGAAAACGGCGGCGCGGTCGCTCTGGCTCAAACCGTCGCAGGCGATGTGTCGCAATTCGCTGACATTATGAACGACAAAGCCCGCGCAATCGGTTGCAAGAATTCGCACTTCGCCAATCCGAACGGTTTGCCCAACTTCAATCACTACTCTACCGCCGCGGACATGGCGCGCATTGCCGTTTACTGTCTGAAGAACGCCGACTTTTGCAAGATTGTCGAGACGCGCCGCACGTCCATTCGTTGGATTTATCCTTCCGACAAATGGGTCGAGCTTAACAACACGAACGAACTTTTGAGCAAATACAAAGGTGCCAACGGAATCAAAACCGGTTGGACACGTGCGGCGGGCGGATGTTTGGCGGCCTCTGCCAAGCGCGGTGAAGTCGAGCTTATTGCAATCGTCATGCGCTCCCCGGATCAAGACACGCGCTTTGACGACGTGACGGAGCTGTTTAATTACGGCTTCGAGCACGTGCGAATGGTTGAAGGCATTGCCAAGGAGCGTACCGACAAGAAAATTTTCGTGCGCGGCGGCAAGCAGGCCACGATTCATGTCGGCGCGAAAGACGACTTAAATTTTCCGCTTATGGCCGCCGAAGATTCAAAACTCCTGAAGGTGACGTACGATTTGCCTAAAGTTGTCGACGCGAATAACGACATTCACGAAGGCCAAGTTCTCGGTGAGGCGGTTTTGAGCTATAACGGCAAGCCGGTCGCTCGCGTGCCGTTGGTTGCCCGCGAAGATGTTCGCGAAGGTTTCAGCTTGGGTTCGCTGTTCGTGACGCTGGCCGCGCCGTTCCTATCTTAACTCCGTTGTGCGTGTAGTTGCGGTTCTTCAATTAGGAATCCCTTCCGGAGAGTGTCAACTTAGCAAAAAAAATTCTGTTAACTCGAATGAGCGGACAGAATTTTTTTTCGGCATATGAAACAGAATCAAGCTTCCTGCGACAATTTGTTTGCTCGGTCGGCGGTGATGAGCGCGGTGATAATTTCGTCAAGTTCGCCGTTCAAAATCGCGTCGAGTTTGTGGAGCGTTAAGCCTATTCTGTGGTCGGTGACGCGTCCTTGCGGGAAGTTATACGTGCGGATTCGTTGCGAGCGGTCGCCGGAGCCGACTTGACTTTTTCTGTCTGCGGCAATGGCTTCAGTCTGTTCGCGCACGGCCAAATCTTTCACGCGGGCACGCAAGACACGCATGGCTTTTTCCTTGTTTTTTAGTTGCGACTTCTCGTCCTGACATTGAACGACGATGCCGGTCGGCAGGTGCGTAATGCGGATTGCAGTCTCGGTGCGGTTGACGTATTGACCGCCCGCGCCGCTCGCGCAGTAAGTGTCGATTCGTAAGTCGGCGGGATTGATTGTAACGTCGACTTCCTCTACTTCGGGCATGACGGCGACGGTTACCGCGCTCGTGTGAATTCGGCCACTGCTTTCGGTGACGGGCACACGTTGCACGCGGTGAGTGCCGCTCTCGTATTTCAGTTTGCTGAAAGCACCCGCGCCGTCCACCGTGAAAGAAATTTCTTTGAAACCGCCGATTGTCGTGGCGTTGGCGTCGACTATATCGACGTGCCAGCCCTGCCGCTCGGCGTAGCGCGTGTACATGCGAAATAAATCGCCGGCGAACAACGCAGCCTCCTCACCGCCCACGCCGCCGCGAATTTCCATGACAACATTTTTGTCGTCGTTGGGATCCTTGGGCAGAAGTAAAATTGGCAACTCGGCATCGAGCACGGCTTTGGATTTGCGCAACTCGGCAAGCTCTTCGGCCGCCAAAGATTTAAGCTCGTCGTCGTCGGCGGTCTCAATCAAAATTTTATCCTCGGCAATCTGCGCGAGGATTTTTTTGTATTCGCGAAACGACTTGACGATTGGTTCAAGTGATGAGTGTTCGCGGGTGAGTGCGGTGAATTTTTCCACGTCCGCCACAACAGACGGGTCACTCAGCCGCGATTCAATCTCGCCAAAATGTTCTTCGACCTTTTGCAATTTGTCAAGCATGAAAAGTCTCCTTAGTTACAGATTGTGAGGATTCAAAACCCTTTTAACAATGAGTAATTGTTTAATTGAGCTGTTCTGCAGAAATAATTTTCACGCCAAGCTTTTCGGCGGCACTGGTCAAATTATCGGGTAACTTCGTCTCGGTAATAATGCCGTCAGCTTTGTCGAGCGTGGCGAAGCTGTAAGTGCCCTCCACACCAATTTTACGCGACTCGGCGATAATGTAAGACGTTTTGCTAAGTTCAATTATTCGCGCCTTTTGAACGCCGCCGGCCGGATCACGCGAGGTCAGCGAATTTTTTTTGATGTCCACGCCGAACGCGCCGATAAACGAAATGTCCGGCCGAAAACCCGACATAAACTCCAAATTAAGCACGTCAGAAAAACCGTCACGGCTCCGATTAATTTGCCCGCCCGCAAAGTAAAGTTGTATCTTCGGATTGCGTGCCAACATGACGAGCACGTCGACCATGTTAGTCAAGATTTTGTAATTGTTGTCAGTTTTTTCCAGAATCTGCGCCACGGCAATACTTATCGTTGAAATGTCCAGGAAGATTAAATCCTGCGGCGTCATGAGTTTGACGGCGGCGACAGCAATTTTTCGCTTAGCTTCCACGTCGGAAATGCGGCGGCGATTCGCTTCGGTCATCTGCAATTTTTCTTCGACCGTAACTGCTCCGCCGTAAGTGCGTTTCAATTTTCCGTCAAGTTCAAGCGAGCTGAGATCTTTTCTTATAGAATCTTCCGTCACACTGAAAATTTCTGCAAGTTCCTTTACCAAAACTTTGCCGTCACGTGCGAGCATTTCCAAAATCTTGGCATGCCGTTCTTCCAAAAACATATTAATTAAGCCTCCAATATTGCAATCACGTTCCCCAAAGGCAAGGCTCCGATTGTAAAAGACAGTCGCTTTAACCTTCTCTCGCGAGAATTCCCCCGCCTGGCGGTGGGATGAATCGCGCTTTTGCGTAGACATTATTGGTTCTTTGTGATAAAATTAGCATAACAAGTAACAAGGAAAGGAGAAGACCTGCGAAAAACTTATAGATTGTTGTACTACAATCTTCACGGAGTCTGAAACGTCGAAAACCAAGACAGTAAGCTTTCAGCAGGTGTCATAAGGGGTACGAAGTCAGCTAAGCAGATAAATCACAACTACCGCAGGGACTGCGGAAAGTAAAGCCTGTGTGAGAGGAAATAAGACGCAACCTCGGCGCGACCTCGTTGATTCAGGAAGCTCCCGCCTCTTTAGGCGGCGAGCAGTTCACAAATTTTCGTCTGCTAACTTGGCTTGAATGTAAATCGCGCACTCCAATCGCTTGCGCTGAATTTCACAGCCGACGTCATAAGGTTCGCGAATGTCTCCGTTAAATAAATCTGCGTTCGCGTGACAGCCGCCGCTACAAAAAAATTTCGCCCAACAGTCACGGCACTTCGGCTTATTCAAGACGTGAGACTCTCTAAAATATTTCAACCAATGCCGCGCAAAATCGTCCACGCCGTCAAAAATATTTCCGAGCTTGTATCGCTCGCGGCCGACGAATTGATGACACGGATAAAGGTCGCCGTTCTCCGCCACCGCAAAATATTCGTGTCCCGCGCCGCAACCCGCCAATCGTTTCGCGACGCACGGCCCGTTGTTCAAGTCAACGTTGAAGTGGAAGAAAAAAAATCCTCGCCCGCTCCGTCGACGCTCTAAATAAATTTCCGTCAAGCGGTCGTACTCTTCGCGAATCCTCGGCAGGTCGTCTTCGGTCAGCGCAAGCGGCGAATCCTTCAAGACGACAGGTTCAATGGAGAGCACGTCAAAGCCCGCGTCGCACGCGCTCAACACATCGGCGGTGAAGTCGAGATTTTTTTTCGTGTAGGTGCCGCGCAAATAATAATTGTCGTCGCCGCGACTTTCGACCGTGCGCAGAAAATTTTTCAGCACGCGCTCGTAACTGCCGCGCCCGCCGATATCCGGTCTCATGGCGTCGTGAATTTCTTTGCGGCCGTCCAAACTCAGCACGAGAGAAATTTTATTGTCGTTAAGCCAGGCGGTCGTTTTCTCGTCAAGCAACAGACCGTTCGTCGTCAACGTGAGCTTAAAAATTTTTCCCGTGTCTTGCTCGCGTTTACGGACGTATTCGGTGACGGCTTTAACGGTGCGGAAATTTATCAGCGGTTCGCCGCCGAAAAAGTCAATCTCGCAGTGCTTGCGGACGCCGGAATTTTTTATGATGAAGTCAACGGCCGCACGTCCGACGCTCTCGCTCATGATGGCGCGGTGACCGAAAGTGCCGCCGTCGCCGAAACAGTACTTGCAACGCAGATTGCAGTCTTGCGCGACCATAAGGCAAAGGCTCTTGACGACGCCGCGACTTGCAAAAGTCGGAGGCACGTCGATTGTCGGCGCGAAGAGTTCGCCCGCCTCAATCAGCTGATGAAGTTCGTCAAGCACTTCGGAAATTTCTGCGGCGGGATATTTCGTCGACAGCTCGCGCAAAATTTTTTCGTCGTTGGTGCCGTCGAAGTCGTCCAAAATTTTAAACGTCAGCTCGTCGACGAGATGAACCGCGCCGCTGTTCACGTCAAGCAAAATGTAGTCGTCGCCCTGCTTAAATTTGTGTATGCCGTTATGAATTTGGAAGACCTCCTTTGTAAAGCTGATAGATGATATTTTTTCCTATAAGCTAATTTTCATTGTCCGCCAGCCGCAAAAGTTTCAGCTCAAACGGATCGTCGAGCCTCGGCGGAGCGTGGTGCTTGGCAATAATCTTCGCCTCTTTGAACAGGCCAATGCGTTGAAGTTTTTGCGCACCAAGTTCCGCGTGATGATGATAGACGTAAAGCGCACGATTGCCGTTAAGTTCAAGTCGCTCGGCGAAATTCGGCGCGAAGGTCGTCACGAGCACGGCGAAAACTTTGCCGCGAATGGTCAAATCGCCGGCGCGTCGACCGGTGTCGTGCAAAAGTGCGCAACGAATCAAAAATTCTCTGTCGACGCCGCGCTTGTCCTCAATGACGAGACGTTCACTAGTGTAGGCCGTGCGCAATCTGTGCACTTGGTCGGCGACGCTCATTGCGAAAAAAATTTTCTGCTCCTCGGCGTTGAGGTGAGCAGAAATATATTTTCCGTCGTCAACGGTGACACGCGCCGTCATCGCCCGAACGAATTGCAAAATTCTGCTGATACAACTCATTCGACATAAATCAACTCCGTACAATTTTTGGCCGCGCAGAAATTTTCGGCGTCGGTTCGGGTTTGCGGCGTCAAGGAAAGTTCGACGACTGCACCCGCCGCCCGAAGCTCGCCGGCTTTTTTTATTGCGGCGACTTCGCAACTTTCGGCAAAGGCGACGTAAATTTTTCTCGTCGACGAATCGCCGGCAACGCCCTGAAATTTTCGTGCGTCCAAAATTCTTTCGATACCCAAAGCAAAACCGGTGGCAGCTCGCGCCGCGCCGAAGTCCTGCAACATGTTGTCATAGCGGCCGCCGCCCGCCAGAGAGTAGCCGACGCCGGGCGCGTAGGCCTCGAAGACCATGCCCGTATAATATTCAAAGTCGCGAATCAAGCCCAAGTCGAAAATAATTTTGTCGGCGACGCTGTAAATTTCCAGCAGACGATAAATTTCGGCAAGGTTGTCGAGTGCGCGGCGGGAACGCTCGTTTTTCGCAAGAGCATGAGCCGTTGTCAAAACTTCGCGGCCGCCCTGCAGTGTCGGAATTTTTTTCAACGCGTCGTCGATTGCAAGATTGTTCAGCGCAACCAAGTCGTGACGTTCGATTGCCGACTTAATCTGCGACTGAACATCATGCGGCAAATTTTCCACAAGCCCGCCGACGAATTCGACTTGCCCAAGACAAATCGTAAAGTCGTGCAATCCGGCGACGGTCAGAGCTTGCGCGGCCAATGCGACAATTTCCGCGTCGGCGAAGGCATTTGACGTGCCGAGCAATTCGACGCCGGCTTGATAGAATTCGCACTGACGGCCGGGCTGATTGCTACGGAATCGGAAGACGTTCGTCAAGTAGGACAGTTTAATCGGCGTCGGCGCGTCGTTCAATCTGCTGACGGCCAAGCGGGCAATGGGCGTGGTCATCTCGTTGCGCAATGCCAGTGTGCGATTGTTGCGGTCGAACATTTTAAAAAGTTGCGGCTCTTGCGCCCGTCCGCTTGAGGTGGTGAGCGTCTCCAGATATTCCATGGTCGGCGTAACGACTTCTTCATAACCGTAGCCGGCGAACAGTCGAATTATTTTTTGTTCGACGGCGCGTTTGATTGCGGCCTCTGCCGGCAAAAAATCTCGCGTGCCGTACGGCGTCTCTAAAATTCCTGTCATCGAAAAACCTCCGAATCATAATTCCTAATTAGATCGGAAGAGCGTCGTGTAGGGAAAGAGTGTTCGATATCGTGTTGTTCTC
>CAMZDU010000031.1 GCA_947305445.1 uncultured Selenomonadales bacterium | reverse complement strand
GGAAGCGGACATCATGCGAATCGGCAATATTTACATGGGCGAACAACTTTTCCGGCTGGAGACCGACGTTGTGCAAAGTCGCCTGTCGAAGGATTTGCGCATTGAGGAAGTAACCGTCCGCCGACACCTGCCACACACGCTCGAAATTATAATCAAGGAGAGACGTCCCATTGCAATTATCAAATGCGATTACGGCTATCTCGACTTGGATCACAACGGCATGATTCTCGACAGCTACAAGTCCTTGAAGACAATGAATATACCAATGATTACCGGTGCCGCCGTCCGCGATTTGTATATTGGCGACGAAGTTGACGACGAACTCGTAAAAAAAATTCTCGACTTTCTGCAACGGCTCAACGAAGATACACTTAACCGCCTGTCGGAGATTGCAATCGTTCGGCAGGATTATATCGTCATGTACAGCGCGACAGAGCATTCCGTCCAAATTCGTATCGGCAAACTTGAACGGCTCGACGAGAAGGCGCGGCTTACGGAAGATTTTTTGCGCGACTTGGAGACGAATCCGCACGCCGTCGAGTACGTCGACTTCAACTACACTTCGCCGATTATCAAATTCGCCGAATGATTTTGTAATTCTCAACAGACATATTAACTCACTTCGCCTGCGCCAATTAGGATAACGGATCCGTAACCATTCCAAACAATTAAATAATTTTTGCTTAGACGTCCGCCGAGGACGTCATTTTTAATTTGCGGCAAACGATAAGTTAACACACCTTGACGAATCTGACGTTGCCATTGACATACGGCTTGCCAAAGAAAATAAAGCGTGGTAGAATTCCTGCTACCATTTGAAGGCGTGGTGAGTTAATGCTTAAAGAATTTGCGCGAGCCAAAATTAATCTGACGCTGGACATCAAAGGCGTGCGGGCGGACGGCTATCACGAAGTGTCGATGCTCATGCAGACGATTGAATTGGCTGACGAACTGGAGCTGCAAAAAATTTCGCACGGAGTTTCTTTGTCGATGGACGCGACGGACATTAACGGAGGCGAAAACATTCCGTCGGACGAAAAAAATTTGGCGTGGCGTGCGGCTTATGAGTTTCAAAAATTCTGCGGCAAAGAACTCGGTGTGGCGATTGGCCTGCGAAAAAAAATTCCGGCGGCGGCGGGACTGGCGGGCGGTTCTGCGGACGCGGCGGCCGTAATTCGCGGCATGAATCGCCTGTACGAACTTAACTTGACGGAAGAAGACCTGTGCAAAATCGGTGCGCGTGTCGGCTCGGACGTGCCCTTTTGCATTGTCGGCGGCACATGCCTGGCCGAAGGTCGCGGCGAAATTTTGACGCGGCTGGCTCCGTTGAAAAAGTTCAGCGTTGTTTTGGCCAAACCCGAAGGCGAAATTTCGACGGCTTGGGCTTACAAAACTTACGACGCAAATCCGGCGACCACTCACCCTCCGACCGAAAAAATTATCAGCCGGCTTGAGCGCGGGGAATACGACGCGGCGTTTAAAAATTTTTCCAACGTACTCGAAGGCATCGCGCTAAAAAAAATTCCCGCCGTTGCCGATTATAAAAGAAAGTTTCTAGCCGCCGGTGCGAAAGTCGCTTTGATGAGCGGCTCTGGCCCGACAGTTTTCGCATTGACTGACGAGGCTCACGTCAATAAAATTTCTGCAAGCGTTGACGCCGCGCAGATTTTTGTCACAAAGTTTTATCCTAAATAGGCGAGAATCCCCCGCGCAAGTTGTTGACGTTTCAAAATACCCCTGTTAAACTGCCGAAAAGTCGGCGAGCGGCGGTTGGCAGTTTTGAGAATAAGGACGCAAGTCAAACTTCTCAAGAATCCCCCGCCTGGCGGCGAGAAGTTCAATGACGCACATTCTTAATTATTTCACGTTAAATTTTTTTTTTTGGTAAGGATGAATATAATGGCCAACCGACTGGAACCGATAAAAATCGACAGCTATCGCCCTCTGCGTGAAACAGTCTGCGAAGTACTGCGTGACGCGATACAGCGCGGCATTTTGGAACCCGGAGAACGATTAATGGAAATTCAGCTTGCCGAAGAACTCGGTATCAGCCGTACACCCGTCCGCGAGGCCATTCGCAAGCTCGAACAGGAAGGCTATGTCATTATGATGCCGCGCCGCGGAACTTACGTTTCAAGCATGTCCGTGCGCGACGTCAAAGAAATTTTCGAGATCCGCTCGGCACTCGAATCACTGGCGACAACACTTGCGACAATGCGTATCGAAGCCGACGAACTTGAAAAATTGCGTACTCTGCTGACCGAAATCGAAGGCCACATTGAACGCAAAGACATTGAAAAAATTGTCGCGACAGATATCGAATTTCACGGCTTGCTCTATCAAGTCAGCCGCAATGAACGACTCGTCGCCATTATCAGCCGCACGCTGAGTATGTCTTATCCCGGACGGCTGAAAGAGACGCTTGCCGAACACCGCGCCATGGTCGAGGCCATTGCCGAAGGTGACGTGGACGCCGCTCGCGACGCCGCTGAACGTCACATGGAACAGGCCGAAGAGACGCTTCTCAAAGCCATGCGCAAGAAGGTAAGCGGCAAATGAAATACGCCGAGTGTTGCTTGTAAATCACGGTGGAGAATTTCCTAACCGCGACAGCAAACGTGACATTTTGGTTAACGCCAACGGTAAACCTTCCCGCACCGAACAAACTCGATGACAGTCGGCTCGACGGCAAAACCACTTTCGCGCAATATATTTATGCCTACACCGAGCTTTAAAAAGATTTTTTGCAACTGCGGAAAATTCCGGATATTAAAAAACGCGCCAAAGCAAAAAAATTCGACGTACAGCTTGATTGAAGGAGGGCTGCACTATGAACAAGAAATTTGAAACCATTATACTTGCCGCGGGCAAAGGCACGCGAATGAATAGTAAAACGCCTAAAGTCCTGCACAAAGTTGGCGGCAAACCCATGCTCCAACATGTAATTGATGCGGCGAAACGAAGCGGTTCGTCTCGTGAAGTCGTCATTGTCGGTGAGGGAGCTGAACTTGTCACTCAAAGCATTACGGGCGTTGAATTCGTTCTGCAAAAAGAGCAGCTCGGCACCGCTCACGCCGTCCTTTGTGCAAAAGAAAATTTTGTGGCCTCTGACGGCAACGTTTTAATCTTGTGCGGCGACACACCGCTTTTGACGACCACACTACTCAAAAATTTCACCGCTGCCCATGAAGATTCCGACTGCGCGGCGACCGTCTTAACTGCCTACATGCCCGACCCGACCGGTTATGGGCGCGTGGTTCGCAAAGAGAACGGCGACTTCAAAGAGATTGTCGAACATAAGGACGCCTCCGCCGACGAACGCGAAATTTGCGAAGTCAACGCCGGCTGTTACTGCTTCGACGTACAAAAACTTTTCGGCGCACTCGACAAAGTTACCAATAACAACGCGCAGGGCGAATACTATCTGCCCGAAGTGCTGACTATTCTCAAATCCGCCGGTGAAAAAATTTGCGTCTTCAAAGCCGATTATGCCGAAGAGACGCTTGGCATAAATTCCCGCGTTCAATTATCCGCCGCCGACAAATCCATGCGCATGCGTAAAGAGCGCGAACTCATGGAGAGCGGCGTTACCATAGAAGATCCCAATTCGACTTATATTGATGTCGAAGTGGAAATCGGTCAGGATACGATTATCAAGCCGAACACCTTCCTTGAAGGCAACACGAAAATTGGCTCCGACTGCGTAATCGGCCCCAACGTCCGCTTCGAGAACATGATTGTCGGCAACAACGTCAAAGCGCAATTCAGCTACTGCCACGACGCGACGATTGACAACGACGTCACGCTCGGTCCTTATGTTCACGTTCGTCCCGGCACGCGAATCAGCGATCGCGTTAAAGTCGGCAACTTCGTCGAGATTAAAAACTCGAACATTGGCAAAGGCTCCAAGCTCCCGCACCTGCAATATGTCGGTGATGCGGACGTCGGCGAGAACGTCAACCTCGGTTGCGGAGTCGTCACTTGCAATTACGACGGCAAAAATAAATACCGCACGAAAATCGGCGACAACGCTTTCATCGGTTGCAACACGAATCTTGTCGCGCCCGTCACTGTGGAAAGCGGAGCATACATTGCCGCCGGCTCGACCATAACCAAAGACGTGCCCAAAGACAATCTCGCCATTGCACGTTCAAGACAAACCAACATTCCCAACTGGAACGATAAACGAAAATAACTGACAGTTAGGAGTTGTGATACGGCAATTTAACTCCTAACTCCCACGAAAGGAGTAGCAAGTATGAATGTAGTTATCTGGGTGCAGTACGACACGGTAGCCACGCAGGACAAAGCCGGCAGTCAAACATTTTTGAAACCGGCTTTTGCCGCTCTTGACAAACCGCGCGGCACCGTCAATATCGTAGGTATCGTCGAGTCGGTGCCAATGCCGATTAATCAGCTCAACACAATCGACAAGCGCGAACTCGTCAATCTCGATTACGATATGATTCTCGTTACCGGACACGACGTCGACCTCGCGCCGATTTTGGCGGAGGCAAAGGAACTCGGTCTCGACCCCGACAAATTTGTGCTCGACCGCACCGTCTGCATTCCCGGTTTCACGCTCGAAAAGTATAAAGAATTACGCCACAGCAATTTGTCGATTTTGTCAATGGGCTGGTGGGCAGGCATCGCCTATCATCTGCTCGGTTTGCCGGCACTGTCGCCGACAATCGGAATGTTCACGAGCGAAGAACATTTTATGAACTTCCTGCCCGAAGCGCGCTGGCACCTCAAAAAAGATTTACACTTCGAGCGCACGGAGTACAACGCGGACTTCGGCATAAGCTATCCGATTTTCTGGCTCGACGGCACGCAGTGGTTTATGAACAGTTTCAACAACGATGCCGATGCGCTTGAAAATTGGAACGAGCGCAAAGAGCTGGTTAACTGGTCAAACGTTCTAGTGACGATGCACACGGCAAGCCCCGCCGTTTTGGAGCGTTTTGACTGTCTGCCGTATGCCAAAAAAGTTTGCTTCGTGCCCTTCGAGACTGAACTTGAGTCGGGCTTTTACGTTGATCCCAAACTTTGCGGCGGAAATCTTTTGCACGCGGCCGAAGGCGTCATAACCGGTGCGGTTACCGCTTACGACGTGTGGGATTTGTTGCTTTACGGCAAAAAAATTTCTGTCAATTAGGAAGTTCGTCAATTAGGAATGAGGAATTGGGAATTGTTTGAGTTGTAGTATTGGTTGTATCGTCAACCTCTGCCGAATCACAATTCCTCATTCCTGATTCCTAATTGCCTGCGTAGCAGGCGAAGTTCTTAATTGAATTTTTGGGGAGCTGTTCAACGTGAGCAATCAGAGTATAAACGAACTCGGTAGCCTCTGTTTAATGACGGGCAATGCCAATCCCGAATTGGCACACAAAATTGCCGCGCATATCGGCGTTAAAATTTTTGACACGTTTGTCGGACGTTTCAACAACGGCGAAACGCAGGTCATGATAAGCGACAGCATTCGCGGCAAAGATATTTTTATCGTACAGCCGACAAGTCAACCCGTCAACGACAACCTTATGGACTTGCTGATTATGGCGGACGCCTGCAAACGCGCCTCGGCTCATTCGATTACGGCAATCGTCCCGTATTACGCTTACGCCCGACAAGACCGCAAGACCCGCGGCCGCGAGCCAATAAGCGCGAAACTCGTTGCCAATCTCATGGTTGCGGCGGGCATGACGCGTGTGCTGACTGTCGATTTGCATGCGGGGCAAATTCAGGGCTTCTTCGACATACCCGTTGATCACCTCAAGGCGGCTCCGGTTCTTGCCGACTATTTCAGAAAACAGGACTTCGGAGACGATTTAGTTGTCGTCTCACCGGATTTGGGCGGCGTCACCCGCGCCAGGGAGCTTGCCGATTATCTCAAGGCTCCCATAGCCATAATCGAAAAGCGACGACCGCGTCCCGGCGAAGCCGAAGTCATGAGCATTATCGGCGACGTTAACGGCAAAGTTGCGCTGATGGTCGACGACATTGTCGACACCGCCGGCAGTCTTTGCGAAGGCGCGAAAGCTCTAAAAAAACTCGGCTCCAAAAAAGTTATCGCCGCGTGTACGCATGCCGTCCTCAGCAACAACGCCGTCAAAAAAATCGACGACTCCGTTATGGAACAGCTCGTCATCACCGACACGATTGCCCTGCCGCCCGAAAAATATTCGCCGAAAATCACGGTGCTCAGCATGGCGGAGGCTATCGGTGATGTTATCTTGAACATTCAGTCGCATCGTTCGGTAAGCTTACTGTTCAAATAATAAACGCTAAAATTTTTGCGGGCGGGCAACGTGCTCGCTCAATTTTATTTACGAGGAGGAAATTTTTATGCCCGTTGAAAAAATGCAGTTCCAAGCTGAGACAAAACGATTGCTTGAGCTTGTCGTCAATTCGATTTACACGAACAAAGAAATTTTTTTGCGCGAACTTATTTCAAACGCCAGCGACGCTATTGACAAATTGCGTATCGAGTCGTTAACGAATAGTGATCTTGCCGAAGAGAGCGAGCCGGAAATTTTTGTCCTGCCCGACGAAAAAACCAAGACCATTACAATCAGCGACAACGGCATAGGAATGACACGCGACGAAGTTATCGCGAACATCGGCACCATTGCCAAAAGCGGCACCAAAGATTTTCTCGACAAACTTCGCGAATCGACCTCCGCCGCCGCGCAGGAACTTATCGGGCAATTCGGCGTCGGATTTTATTCTGCGTTTATCGTCTCCGAAAAAGTTGAACTCATCACGCGCAAAGCCGGCACCGACTCCGGTGTTAAGTGGACTTCCGACGGCACAGGCGAATACGAGCTTGAAGACTGCGACAAAGATACTCCCGGCACGATTATTGTCCTGCACCTTAAGCCGGAATTTATCGGCGACGGTGAATACAATTTCACCGACGCTTATGAAATCGAACAGCTTGTAAAAAAATATTCCGACTTCGTGCGCTATCCGATTAAAATGAATTTTGAAGTTAAGGGTAACGAAAACGACGAGCCGACGATTGAAATACGCATCGTCAATTCCATGAAGCCGCTGTGGACGCGCAACAAGTCCGAAATCACCCGCGAGGAGTACGACGAATTTTTTAAACAGCAGTTGCACGAGTGGGAAGCCCCGCGCGAAATTTTCCACGTCAAGGCAGAAGGCACCGTCGAATATACCGCGCTCCTTTGCATTCCGAAACACGCCGCGCTGAATTTGTATTACTCCGATTACGAGGCCGGATTGCAGTTGTATTCGCGGCACGTCTTCATCATGGAGAAGTGCAAAGATTTTCTGCCGGATTGGTTGCGTTTCGTCAAAGGGCTTGTCGATTCGCCCGACTTGCCGCTGAATATTTCCCGCGAACTTCTTCAGCAAAGCGTCGAAGTCAAAGTCATCGGCAAGGCTCTGGAAAAAAATCTTCTTAAGCAGCTCGGCAAGATGCTCCGCGACGACCGCGACAAGTACGAAGATTTTTGGCGCGAGTTCGGCAAGTCGTTTAAAATCGGCGTTTACAACAGCATGTTCGACAAAAAGGCGCAGGACAGCTTGAAAGATTTGCTCCTGTTCCAAACGTCGCGTGACGGAAAATTTTCCACGCTGGCCGAATACGTCGAGCGCATGCCGGAATCGCAAAAACAAATTTACACGGCGGCCGGTAAGGACGTCTCCTCAATCGAGCGGCTACCGCAAATGGAGCTGTTGCGCGAGCGCGGGCTTGAAGTGCTTTACCTGACAGATCCCGTTGACGAGTTCACGGTTGATGTCCTGCGCACCTACGCCGAAAAAACTTTCCAGTCAATCACACGCGAGAATTTTGAGCTTGACGACGCCGAGTCGCAGAAAATCAAAGCTGAAGTCAACGAGATTGCCAAGTCGCACGAAGATTTACTTAAAGATGTGCGCGACGCAATCGGCGGCGAGGTTAAAGAAGTTCGTTTGACTTCGCGGCTCAAATCCGGCGCGGTATGTCTGGTCACCGGCGAGGGCGGTCCGTCGCTTTCGCAGGAAAAAACTTTCGCGGCGATGAACAATCCAATGTTCAAAGCGACACAAATTCTGGAACTCAATCCGAATCACGCAATCTTCGGCAAGCTGGAAAATCTGCACGCGCTCGGCAAAGACGCACCCGAATTCAAAAGCCTGTGCACGACGCTTTATTCGCTCGCGCTGTTGATTGAAGGCGTCATGCCGACCGACCCCGTCGACTTGGCCGACAAAGTTACCGACTTGCTGACAAACTCGTTGTAATTTTCAGGACAGAAATCTTATCTTCTCACATACATAAAAAAATTCCCGCAGTTCCTGCGGGAATTTCGTATGTTTAGACGACCGTAAAGAGTTTCGTACGAATTTTGTCACGTTGACGACTTGAGGTCGTCGAAGACTGCCGGCAATTTTTCGGCGAGTATGTCGAAAATTTTCAGCGCAACTTGACGCATTTGAGGATGAGCGGCACTCGACATGCGTAGCTTGAGGAAGTGTCGCAGTTCGCGCAAATTCATCGTCACGAAAATTTCTGTCTTCAGGGAG
>CAMZDU010000030.1 GCA_947305445.1 uncultured Selenomonadales bacterium | reverse complement strand
GGAAGCGATGAGTTTCGGTTGTCCCATGGTTTGTTCAAAAACTCCGCCCGTGCAGGAAGTCATGGAAGACAACGTCAACGGTTTGCTCGCGGAATTCCGTTCGCCGTATCACATTGCCCGCAAAATCGAAGAGCACCTCGACAACCCCGAACGCGCCCGCAAAATCGGTGCGGCGGCTCGCGAGACAATTATTGAGCGTTTCGAGTTGCTCAAGTGCATGAAGGCGCAGGAAGACTTGATGTATAGTTTAGTTCGCTGAATGAGGACGACGCGATGACTTTTGAAACTTTTATTCCGGCGCGGGCAAAAACTGTTCTTGAACTTATCGGCGACGCGCCTGCGGATTTTGAAACGTCCGAAGAAAAATTTTTGGAGATTCAGCCCGATTGCAGTTATACCGTCGCCAACGACTTGACCAAAGTTGACGGCTTGTTTGATACGATTTTGGTGCAAAGCCCGCTTATCGGCACGCTTCCGAATAAAAAACTTGTCGCGCTGATAAAAAAAGTCGCCAAGCATCTTAAAGACACCGGCACGTTGATTTTCACGCTCGACAACATCGGGCACGTGGATAACATTAACGCGCTCCTGGAAGGCAAGCCGCCGAAATTTAAAGTCACGCTCACCAAGGACGAACTGCAAGACGCCATTCAAGATGCCGGCTTGAACGTCCTGCGCTCGCTCAATGCTGGTCGCGGCGTTAAAGTCACACGACAAATCGCCGAGCTTGCCAAAACGGAGCTGGCGGTCTTCGTTTACATTTTCACCGCCTGCAAAGGCGAGCCGCCGAAAAAAACTTTGGTGCAAACGTTAATCGGCGAATCGACCGTTTGCGCACCGAGCCGCGTCCACATGCCCAACGCCTTCTTCATGACGGAGCAGAACGTTTATATCGTGTCTTCACCCGTCGGCAAGCCGTACAAACTTTTCGATCAGGAGCAGTTCGAGCGGCGCATATTTATCAATCAGCGAATGTGTTTCCCGTCGTTTGCGGTCGGACTGAATTTTTTCAACAGATTGCGCGAGAAAGAAATTTTATTCATTTCCGAAATGGACGACCACCCCGTGCTGTGGGAAAACGATTACAAAAAAACCGCGTGGATAAATTTCCGTGCGGTGCATGCAATTCAAACGTCGACACCGTATCTGGCGGACTTCCTCAGCCAATTTAATCCACACGTCACGGTTTTTGCCAATCAGTTGCGCAGATTGCCGCCGCCGCGTGATTTTGATTACGAGTTCAAGCAGAAAAGACCCGTCACGATTTTTTTCGGCGCACTTAATCGCGACGGCGATTTTATCGAACTTCTGCCGTTGCTCAATAAAATCGCCAAGCAATACGGCAACAAGGTCGCCTTTAAAATTTTGTCGCGCAGAAATTTATTCGACGCGCTGGATACCGAGAACAAAACTTTCGTCGGCGACATGAATAAATACGAAGGCCAGTTCATTTCCTACGACGCTTACGAGGCCGCAATTCGTTCGTCGGATATTGCGCTGTTGCCTTTGCGCGACAATGAGTTCAATCGCTCCAAATCCGACTTGAAGTTCATCGAGTGCGCGGGCAGCGGCGCGGTTGCATTGGCTTCGCCCGTCGTCTATGCCAAAACAATCGAAGAGGGCAAGACCGGTTTCATTTACCGTGACGAGCGCGAGTTCCTTAACAAACTTAACCTGCTGATTAAAAATCGTAACTTGCGACGCATGGTCGCGGAGAAAGCTTATGCTTACGTGCGCGCCGAACGGCTAATGAGTCAGCATTACGAGGAGCGGCTTGATTGGTATCGCGAGCTTTTGTTGCGTCTGCCGGAGCTGACTGCGGAGGCCGCCAAACGTCTCGAAAAATTTATCCCGCAATTCAGCGACGAGATAGCCAAATTCAAAGCGCGTTATTCTCCGGATTCATCGTTGATTGCTTCCAACAATCCCAACCGCGGCGCAGAAATAATTATTCCTGAGCAGTGAATCGAATGTCAGCAGCTGTTCGCTATTTCCTAAGGAGGTGTACTTGAAATGTCGGAGCTTCAAATTTTTTCCGGCGCGAATTCGCTGATAGTGTCCATGGCGTGCTATGCAATGATTGCAATAGCCGTGCTGGGCATCATCGTCGTGATGTATCTCAGCAATCGCGGCTCTGCCAAAAACGCGGGAATGCTCGACGACCTTGTCCTTGACGAACGCCAGAAAAATCGCGACGGTTACACCAGCGTCATTGACAAGAGCAAATTTCTCGGCGCAATCGGCGTGTGCATGACCGATTTGCGTCCGGCCGGCACCATAACCGTTGAGGGCGAGCCGCTTGACGTGGTGACGGAAGGCTCTTTCGTCAAGCAAGGCGACATTGTCAAAGTCATCAACGTGGACGGCTCCCGCGTGCTCGTTCGCCAAATTTAGAGAGGAGGTCATCATTATGGACGATGTTCTGTTCGGCACAGTCTTTTTTGTCGTAATCGGAATAGGAATCGCGTCTATCTTCTTGCATTTCGTGCCAATCGGGCTGTGGATTTCGGCTTTGGCGGCTGATGTTCACGTCGGCATCTTCACGCTGATAGGAATGCGTATGCGCCGCGTCCCGCCCGCAAAAATCGTCATGCCGCTGATAAAAGCCAACAAAGCCGGTCTCGATGTCAACGTCAATCAGCTGGAGGCTCATTATCTCGCCGGCGGCAACGTCGACAAAGTTGTTGACGCTTTAATTGCCTCGCAACGTGCGCAGATTGTCCTGCCGTTCGAGCGTTCGGCCGCGATTGATTTGGCAGGCCGCGACGTCCTCGAAGCCGTGCAAATGAGCGTCAACCCGAAAGTCATCGAAACGCCCGTTGTCAGTGCCGTCGCCAAGAATGGTATCGAACTAAAAATCAAAGCGCGTGTCACTGTCCGCGCCAATATCGACCGTTTAGTTGGCGGTGCGGGCGAACCCACTATCATTGCGCGTGTCGGCGAAGGTATCGTCACCACCGTCGGCAGCTCCGAGATGCACACGGACGTTTTGGAAAGCCCCGACGATATTTCCAAAACCGTTCTCGGCAAAGGTCTCGACGCGGGCACGGCGTTTGAAATTTTGTCAATCGACATTGCTGATGTCGACGTCGGCAGAAATATCGGCGCACAACTTCAAACCGACCAGGCCGAAGCTGACAAGCGAATTGCTCAAGCCAAAGCCGAAGAACGTCGCGCAATGGCTGTCGCCAAAGAGCAGGAAATGAAAGCCTATACTCAAGAGATGGAAGCCAAAGTCGTCGAGGCGCAAGCCGAAGTTCCGCACGCCATGGCCGAAGCTTTCAAAGCCGGCAATCTCGGCGTCATGGACTACTACAACATGATGAACATTCAATCCGATACCGAAATGCGCAAATCAGTCAGCGAAGCCGGCAAAAATCGCAAACTTATCCCTGCGCAGAAATAATGCTCGCCGCAGAGTTTCGCAGGTCGTTCGCGCTTGCGAAACTCTTTTTTTTGCGCGACACGGGAAAAAATTTTTTTGACGATTGCGGAGGCATGAGGTCGCGTTGAAAATTTATCGCTATCGCACGATTGCAAGTGCGCTTGCCGAACTGAATAACGGCTCGTTTTATTTCGCCGAGCCAAAAGAACTTAACGACCCCGTCGAAGGCTACACAAAAATTTTTTGGCAGGGCGACGTGCCCGCCTGGCAAGGTCTGCTGAAAAATTTCGTCTGCAATTTGTTTTACACTTTGCAAACGTATTTGATGATGGCCGAGCGTTTCAATTCTGCCGCAGAGGAAAATTTTTTGAGCAACTTGCAGAATCGAAATTTTCTGTTCAATCTGCAACACTTCAAGCAATCTCCGCTGAGTAAAATTTTCGACGAGCTGAGCGAAAATTTTTTGTTGGAAGGCATCACGCGCCGAGTCATCGATTTTTACGGCGGCAATGTCAAATGCTACGGTCGCGAACTGGAATTTATTTTGCGCACCGTGACTGACAACGCGTTTAAAATTTCCGTCGACAAGTGCAAGAGGCTCGGTCTGATTAGCGAAGATTTCAACGAAAATTTTTTCGACGTGGCCTACGAAATTTCATTCGACGAGCTTAAGCAGGTCAGTGACAGCGAGCGCAGGCGACGCATTGACGAAATTGAGAATTTGAATTGCGACATGATGGAAAGCGGTTTGCTCGCCTTGAAACTCAATCACCGCAATTCAAATAATTTGGATTACCGCTTGAAGCAAAACATGCTGTGGTTTCGTTGCATATTCCCGCGCAATTATTTTGAACGCCTCAAGGAAATTATCTACCCGAACGGTTACGTCGTGTGTTTCAGCGACACGCCGACAAATTCGGCCATGTGGGGCAATTACGCCGACAATCACCGCGGCGTTTGCTTAGTATACCGAACCGAAACGAACGGCGGGCGCGAGTTTATAAATTTCGCCGCCAAGTCGCTGGAAGTCAAGCCGATTAAATACACCGAGCAAGTCATCGAGAAAAATTTTTTCGACGTGCTGAAGCATTTAAATTTTCTGAGTGCGGAGGATTGGCTGACGGGACGCGACGACGTTAAAAGTTACAAACTCGACGAAAATTCCGACGACAGCTACGACACCGACTATCGCGAAAAATTTTACCGCAAGACTTTGGATTGGCAACACGAGCGCGAGTACCGAATTTTTCTGCCGGACAAATTTCATCGCTACAACAACCGATTCGTGCGAACTTTGCACTACGACGCCAACACGCTCACGGGAATTATTTTCGGCATACGCACGACGCTTGACGACAAATTGGAGCTGATTCAAAAGCTTGCACACAGGCGAAACTCTCTGCACGATTTTGAATTTTGGCAAGCCGAGTACGACGACGAGACGCAGATAATTTCCGTCCGCGAAAAAAATTTACTTGCGAACATTTGAAACGAGGTGCGCCCCATGGAACTGACGACAATCTTTTTAATCTGGCTGGCAATCGTAATTGCCGACAACTTTGCCAAGCGAAAAAAAAGACGGCTCCCGCCGCCGCAAAATGATTCGCCCGATTTCGACATACCGACGCTTGCCAACGACCCGAACTTGCCCGGCGAAGAGATTCCGATTTTTATCGAGAGTCCGCAACAAGTTGAAGTTCGTCCGCGGGAAGTCACGTCGCCGCGGCCGCAACATTCGCAAAAAATTTCCGAGCAGATTCACGACGACGAACTTGACTTGAACTTGACGCCGACGACGGTAAGAAACACCATAGTGCTTGCAGAACTTCTGGACAAGCCCAAAGCTCTGCGGCGCAGACGTCGTTAAAATTTGAGGCCAATACTTTGCTCAACATAAAAATTTTCGGAATCGTGCAAGGCGTGGGCTTTCGACCGTTCGTCAGCAGAATCGCCGCCGCATGCAATATCACCGGCTCCGTCGCCAACAAAGGCTCTTACGTCGAAATTTTTGCTTGCGGCTCTGGCGACGCGCTGAAAAATTTTTTAACCGCTCTGCATGAAGAAGCTCCGCCGCGCTCGGCTATACTCAACGTCACTGTCGACGAGTTGCCTGACGAAAATTTTTTGCGTTTTGAAATTGTCGACAGCACGCACGAGACGGGAGATATTTTCGTTTCGCCCGATATTGCCACGTGCGAAAAATGCGCCGCCGAACTTTTCGACCCGAACGACCGCCGATATTTGCACCCGTTTATAAATTGCACGGCTTGCGGGCCGCGGCTCACAATTCTAAAAAATATGCCCTACGACCGCGAGCGCACGTCGATGAACGATTTCCCCATGTGCGACGCGTGCGCGGGCGAATATTTCAATCCCGACAGCCGACGCTACGACGCCCAACCGATTTGTTGCAACGACTGCGGACCAGAAGTTTATTTGCTAGGAAAAAATCTGCGTGGACACGACGCAATTAAATTTGTGCGGAAAATTTTGGTGGCGGGCGGCATTGTCGCAATAAAAGGCATTGGCGGATTTCATCTGGCCTGCGACGCAAAAAATTTTTCTGCCGTCCAGAGACTCCGCTACTCAAAAACTCGTCCGACAAAACCTTTCGCCGTGATGTTCAGAGATGTCGCCGCCGTCGAGCAAAATTGTATTTTATCTGCCGCTCAAAAAAATTTTCTCGACAGCCCGCAAAAGCCGATTGTCCTGTTGCAAAAAATTTCGGGCGGTTCAATCGCGGAAAATGTTGCGCCCGATATAAATCGCCTCGGAGCAATGTTGCCTTATACGCCGCTACACATGCTGTTGTTCAAATTTCCCGACGCGCTGAAAAATTTTCCCGACGCGCTGGTTATGACAAGCGGCAATCCTTCGGGCGTGCCTATTACGATTGACGACGACGCAATTAAAAATTTCGGCTTCTGCGACGCGATACTTAGTCACGGGCGCAAAATACTTCTCCGCGCCGACGATTCGGTTATCGATTTTGTCGGCGATTGCCCGTCAATGATTCGGCGCAGTCGCGGCTATGCACCCCTTCCGATTTTTTATGACGGCTCGAAAAAAAATTCCGCGCTCGCCGTCGGCGGCGAACTCAAGAACACATTTTGCTTGGCGAAAAATAATTTGCTCTACGCTTCGCCGTATATCGGTGATGTGAGCGATTTGCGCACGGTTGAAGTTTTGAAGTCGTCGATTGAGCGCATGAGCGACCTTCTGGAAATTGCGCCCGAAGTCGTTGCCTGCGACCTGCACCCGCGCTATCACACGACGGAGCTTGCCGAAGAGATTGCCGCCGCGCTTGACGTGCCGCTGATAAAAGTTCAGCACCACTACGCGCACGTGTTGAGCTGTCTGGCGGAAAATAATTTTCACGGCGAAGTTATCGGCGTGGTGTTCGACGGCACGGGCTACGGCGACGACGGCACGATTTGGGGCGGCGAATTTTTTATCTGCGACGAACAACGTTACGAGCGGGCGGCGTCAATCAGTCCGTTCATGCAAGCCGGCGGCGACAAATCTGCGCGGGAAGGCTGGCGAATTGCCGCGGCTCTTATCAACGACTTCAATCTTGCCCGCGAGCTGAAACTTGCAAGCGACGCCGAACTTGCCGGTCAAAAATTTCTTCTCGACAAAAAAATTAACTGCGTCACGTCGACGAGCGTCGGCAGACTTTTCGACGCAACGGCCGCCGTGTTGAGGATTTGCTCCGTGTCGAGTTACGAGGGCGAAGCCGCCATGAAGTTGCAAGCCGCCGCCGAACGTTCGACGCGTGAACTGCACAGAGACTTCACGACGACCGATGAAATTTTTTCCGCAATACTGACACGCCGACTGAACGGAGAAAATATTTTCGACTTGGCAAAATTTTTTCACGCGAGCTTAGCCGAGCTGACTGCCAACATTTGCGCCGAGGTTAGTTGTCGGACAAAAATAAAAACCGTCGCGCTGAGCGGCGGCGTATTTCAAAATTCGTTGCTCAGTTCGTTGACGGCGGAAAAACTTCGGCGGCGCGGGCTGAACGTTTTGCGCAACTCGATGATTCCGCCGAATGACGGAGGAATTTGTCTCGGTCAAGCGGTTCACGCGATTAGCCCGGCAGTCCGTTGAAAATTGCACGGGAATTTTTTTTTGCTCACATGGGGGGCGGTCTCATGGGGCGGCCGCCACCCATTCCGCCTTGAGTGACAGGTTTCTTTTCTGCGGCTTCGTAGGTTGTGGAAACGTCGTCGCCGGGATTTAGATTGCCGCCCGTGACTTCGACAAATTCTTCGCCATAAAGCCCGACAGTGATATAAACTTTTTCGGCAACGTCCGCGCCCTTTGCGTCCTTGGTAATGCGTTCGACATAGGAACCTTGCGCATCGGTCTTCAGCGCGGAAATCGGCACGCACAACGCGTCGCGCACCTGTCCGACTACAATGTCAAGCCGCGCAGTCATTGCGGGCAACAAAAGATTTTCATCATCGGGCGCGCTGAATGTCACGTAGTAATAAATGACGGCGTTGCTTGAACTCGAACTCGTCGAAGAGCCGCTCGTGTCCCATGAATTTGACGTATCGGTCTGCGAAATTTTCAAAACCCGCGCTCGAAAAGTTTTGTCGGGGTAAGCGTCGACGGTGAAGGTTGCGTTCTCGCCGACTTTAACGGAGCCGATGTCGGTCTCGTCGACTTTGGCCTTGACAAGCTTTTCGCTCAGGTCGGCAATGCGCATAATAACCGTCGGATTTGTTGAACCTTGGACGGCCATGGTGCCGGGAGTTTTTGGTTCGCCGACAACAATCCCGTCCATCGGCGCGGTGATAACGGTTTGATTGACGTCGTCTTCGGCCAGCTCGACAGCAGATTTGGCGCGGTCATATTCGTATTGCGCGTCCTGCAATTCTTCCAAAGACTTCGCGCCAATTTTATAAAGCCGCTCGGTTCGGTCGAGTTTTTGTTTGGCGTTGGTCAATGTGAAATTTGCCTGGTCGAGTTTGGCCTCGAAGTCCTTGCCGTCAAGAATTGCAACAACTTGCCCTTCCGTCACGCGGTCGTTTTCTTCGACAAGGATTTCTTGGATTCGGGCGGTGACTTTGCCGCTGACTTCGACGCTGTCACGCGGCTGAACGGTACCCGTCGCCGAAACGGTTTTTATCAAATCCGTGCGGACGACTTTTGCGGTTTCGTAAGTCTTGGCGGTCTCGGCAATAACTTTGTCAGAGTAGAACTTGTAGCCGACGACACCACCGATTATCAGAGCCGCAACGATTAAAATTTTCCATTTCATAAAATTTACCTCTTACTTCATTGGCGTTGCTGATTATTTTTTCTATTTGTCTGCATATTGTCTGCAAAGCTATTTTGTCT
>CAMZDU010000029.1 GCA_947305445.1 uncultured Selenomonadales bacterium | reverse complement strand
AATGGTGCTCGGCTACGGGCAAGACGACCGCGTTTGCTCTTACACTTCGCTTGTCGCCATGTTGGAGGCCGCCAATCAAACTTTCGGCAAGAGTGCCTGTTGTCTGCTCGTCGACAAGGAAGAAATCGGTAGCTACGGCGCGACCGGCATGAAGTCCAGATTTTTCGAGAACACTTTGGCCGAACTTCTCAACGCCTGCGGTCAGTACAGCGAGCTTGCTGTGCGTCGTGCGCTGAAAAATTCGTTCATGTTGAGTTCCGACGTGTCCAGTGCTTTCGACGCGCTTTACGCCAACGCTTACGAGAAAAAGAACGTCGCCTACCTCGGCAAGGGCATGGTCTTTAACAAGTTCACCGGCTCGCGTGGCAAGAGCGGCTCCAGCGACGCCAACGCCGAATACGTCGGCAAACTCCGCGCAATCCTCGACAAGCACAACGTCCACTATCAGTTCAGCGAACTGGGCAAAGTCGACTTGGGTGGCGGCGGCACGATTGCTTACATGATGGCCGAATACGGCATGGAAGTTATCGACAGCGGCGTTGCAGTGCTGAGTATGCACGCGCCGTGGGAAGCCACTTCCAAAATCGACCTCTACGAAACTAAAAAAGGTTACAGCGCGTTCTTGACTGAAATTTAAATCTCGTCTGAAAATTTTTTCGGCAACGGTTCCGCAAAAAAATAACCGCCCGTCTCACGGAGGCGAGCGATTATTTTTTTGTGTTCAAGTGTGGTTGTTACTTCGATTGATCGGGTTTATTTTCTCGATGATGGTCGGGCTTATGTACCTGCGGATGTTCGGGCGGAGGCGGCATAATCTTCTCCATATCGACGCCGAAAGACTTGGCCACGTCGTCCCAAGTGTTGTTGATTTTGCGCTTGTCGAGTACGGTCTTGATGTTTTTGCCGGAAGCTTTGGCGATTCGTCCGGCGATGTCGATGTCACGCGGCCGATAACCGTCCTTGATCAAACTCTTGAAAGTTTGCACGTCGATGCCGGCTCGTTTGGCGAAGGCCTCGTCGCGTTCCTGCTCGTAGAAATTTTTGATTTGCTCGTGAGTGACGCCAAGTTTCTCGGCGACTTGCGGCCAATCGACTTTCATGGCCAGCACGTCCGAAAAATTTTTGCCGCTGAGTTTGGCCAAGATTGCCGCATTGCGCACGTCATCAATGTGCACGCCGTCGTTTAAAGCTTTCTCGATTTGTGCGGAATCAATGCCGTACTTGTCGGAAAAATATTTTGCCCAGCCGCCGATTTTGGTCGCCGCTTCTTCCTGCCAAGAGTTATCGCGGTCGGCCATCTCCGGCTGTGCCGCAAAAGCTTGAGTGCCCGCAAAGAGCATTGCTCCGCCCAAAAGTCCCACGAGAAATTTTTTTGTGAAGTTGCGCATAATTTGTCACCTTCCAACAATCTTAAAACTCTTTCATACGCCGCAGAGTATAAGACAATTTTTGGCAGTTGTCTTTAGGCGGCGATTAAAAATTTGTTAGGGAACGGTGAATAGTTTTTTTCTCTCATCAAAACCGGCGATGAAGCCATTAAGAGTTAAATTTTCCGTACAACTCCTAACTGCTTTCAAATTTCGTTTTGCCGAAAAAAAAATCCCGAACATGTCGGGAAGTGGTCACGGTTCGATAAGCTCTTGCAGTGTCTTGAACAGGTGCTCCGGCTCGACGGGTTTGCTGAGGTGCGCGTTCATGCCCGCCTGCAGTGAGCGTTGTACGTCCTCGTCGAAGGCATTGGCAGTCATTGCTATAATCGGAATTTTTTTTGCGTCGGGGCGGTCAAGTGCGCGGATTGTCTCCGTTGCTTTTAAGCCGTCCATAATCGGCATGCGAATGTCCATCAGCACCGCGTCGAAATAACCTTCGGGCGATTGCGCGAACGTGTTGACGGCGTCTTGACCGTTTGGCGCATGTTCGACCGTCATGCCGCGCATTGACAGCACCATAATCATAATTTCGGCGTTAACGGGCATATCTTCCGCCATGAGAATTCGTCGACCCTCCAGCTCAGCAAGTCGCTTTTCCGGCTCGTTGAGCGTTTTTTGTTCCAACGCCTGATGAAATTCTTTGACGACGGTGGAGGCGAACAGCGGCTTGGCCATGAAACGGTCTACGCCGGCCGCCATAGCCTCTTCTATCACGTCGTCCCAGTTATAGGACGTAAGGATAATGATTGCCGATTCGTTGCCGATAATGTCGCGGACTTGCCGCGTGACTTCAATGCCGCTCTCGTCGGGCATACGCAAATCAATCAGCAAGATATTGTAAAGCTCGTGTCGCGCCCGCCGCAGACGAACTTTTTCTACGGCCTCGTGTCCGGTAAGGGAAGTCTCCGCCGAGATGCCGACTTCTTCAAGCACAAGCTTTGCATGTTCGCAGGCAATGGGGTCGTCGTCGATAATCAGCACGCGCAAATCACTGACTTCGATTTTCTTGCCCTTTACGGAGTCAAAACTTTTGGGCGAGTTGCGCAACGTGACGTTGACGGTAAATTCGGAGCCGACGCCCTTTTCGGAGCGGACGGAGATGTTGCCGTTCATGGTCTCGACAATATTTTTCGTAATGGCCATGCCAAGTCCGGTGCCGCCGTAAGCGTTGGACGTGCCGGAATCTTCCTGGCTGAACGGTTCAAAAATTTTGGTGAGATAATCTTTGTCGATACCTATTCCGGTATCGCGGACGACGAAACGGAGCGTTGACTTGTCCTCGAATTGCGCGACCTGCTCAACGTTAAAGGCGATGGTGCCGCCCTTGTCGGTGAATTTAATCGCGTTGCCGAGGATATTTATAAGCACCTGCTTGAGTTTCATCTCGTCGCCGATATAAAAGTCGTCGACGTGCCCGCGAATCACGCAATCGTAGTGCAAGCCCTTGTCGCAACACTGACTGCTGACCATCGTGTTAATCTGCTCAAGCATGCCGCCGAAAGAAAATTCCTCGTGCTTTAGAATCATGCGGCCGCTTTCAATGCGGCTCATGTCGAGTATGTCGTTGATTATGCTCAGCAGGTGACGAGCACTTGAGCCGATTTTTTCCAGGTGCTCGCGAACTTTTTCGGGCAAATCCGGTTCGCGCAGGGCAATGGTATCCAGGCCGATAATTGCGTTCATGGGCGTGCGAATCTCGTGGCTCATGGAGGACAGGAACGCGGTCTTTGCGACGTTGGCTTGATTGGCAATCTCCAGCGCGTTTTTAAGTTGCTCGTTTTTGGCGAACTGTGCCCGCTGAATTTTCGTCGTATCGTTCTTCAGCAGGATATAGAACTTCGCCTCGCGGTCGACGAGATAGAACACAAACCGCTTGTGAAAAATTTCGCCGTCAATGAAGCAGTGAATGTTGACTTCGTACGGCTCGCGAATCTCCAGCGCACTTTCAATCCGTTTGAGTGTCAACGCGTTGTAAAGTTTTTCGCGCTCCTCGACGCTGCCCGTCAACACCGGCTTGACTTGCTCGTTAATGTAATCTTCGTAGTTGCCGGTGCGATTGTGCGGGAAGATAGAGCCGCGGGGAATGTTGGCCGCGTCGCCGATTACAACTCCGTAATTTCCGCCGACGATGTAAGTTATCATGTCGTATTGATCGGCCAAAGCCTTGTTCAACACCGTGCGGCTGACGACTTCGCTGTTGTAATCTTGCTCGGCGACAAAGGCAATTATGTCCTCGGTGTCGGGGTCGCGGCGCAACGTGACGTTATAATTTATGAAACATTCCCGGCCGCTCGGACGACGACTGAAAAATATTGCGGACTGATTATTTTTTCCCGCCGCAAAATTTTCCAGGAGCCGCGTCGGATTGAAGTCGTCGAGAAATTTTTTTCGGTCGCGCTCCAACGGAAAATAATTTGCCAGTTGGCTGAAGCATTCGGAAGGTTTCTCGTCGCGCAGATTTGTATTGTACAGCTCGCGCCCGCGACAATCCTCGATAATATCCTGCGTCAAATTCAACCGCAAAGAGACGAGCGTGTTTGACGAAAAATTTTCCAGTTCGGCGCGCACGCCCTCATAAAGAATTTTGGCACGCTGTTCGTCGCGCTTAATCTTTGTCACGTCGAAGCAGTTGCAATAGGCATACTCGACGCCGTTTTCTTCCACGAAGGCATAGTGCACGTTAACCCACAGCCAATGATTTTTCAGCGTGCGTTGACGAATGGTCAAGCTGTTGTCACCGGCGCGGGTGATTTTGTTGCGGAAGAGATAATCGACTTCGGCAAGGTCGTCGGGGTGAATGCGCAGGTTCGGGTCGTCGCGTTCGCTCTTGATAAACTCGTCGGCAGTGCCTTCCATCATCTCGGCAAATTCACGCGAGCACCACACAGGAAAATATTTTCCGTCGTCGGTCAGTTGCATGAGCACGGCGTTGTTGTCCAGCGAGTCAAAAATTTTTTCGTAGAAGCTCGGCTTAAAATCTAACATCAAAAACAGTCCTTAAAGCTCGGCAACCAACTTGTCGCGCAATTCTTTAATCGGCTTGTACATGGCAACATAGTCTGCGTCTTTTTTGGAGCGGAGCATCTCGGTGAGGTCGGCAAGCGGATTGTAAATCGGAGTGAGCGCGAGGTTGCCGACAACGCCTTTGAGCGCGTGTGCCTGCTCGAACGCCTCTTCTAAATTGCCGTCCGCCAAAGCCGCGTCAAGTTTTTCAAACGAATCGTTTTTAAGTCCCATGCCCAGCATGCGGAAATAAAATGCCTCCATGCCCATGCAACGGCCGAGACCTTCTTTTGTGTTGACACCGTATTCTTGAAGCTTTGCGATTGTGAGCATACCAACTGCCTCCTTAGAGTTTAAAGTTACAGCGTCGATTATATCAGTTGCAGTCGAAAATGCAAAAAAAATTAGCGGATACCGAAAATTTTTTCAACCCGCAAAACTTTTCAAAATTGTCAGCCGAGTGTTTGAAGAATTCGGCGCAAAAAATCTTCCGCAAAGTCCGGCGCGTCCGAACACGTCACGAAATTTTTTCCGCGCAAAGACCGCGGAGCAAACGCAACGTCCGCAAGCTCAAGCATCGGTCGGTCAATTTCGCTGTCGCCCGCCGCAAAAATTTTCTCGGCGGGAAATTTTTTTGTCAGCAACTTCAACGCGTTGCCCTTGTTGAGTTCGGGCGGGAACAGATAAATTTTTTTGCCCGTGTGCCCGACAGTCAGGCGCGTGTCGAAAAAATTTTCGTTGGCGTCGAATTCATCGCCGCAACGCAAAAATAAAAAGCTCTCGTCGACGATTCGGCAGATATCAAATCGTTCGTCGGACGAAAATTTTTCGCGCAAGCTCTCCAATTCTTCAACATACGCCCCGACGACACCGCGCAAGAAATTTTCCCGCCGCTCGTCTTCAAAAATATATGCACCGTTCGCAACGACGGCATAGCGCGGAAAAAAATCCTCCGTCCAAAAAATTCGGCGATATTGAGCGATTGAGCGCGTCGTTATTGGCACGAAAAGCACCCGCCGCGAAATTTCTTTGAGCAAGTCCAAAGCTCGCGGCGAAATGAAACTTTGCTCGTTGCCGTCGTAAAGTTCGACGCAAATATCGTCTGCGCGGCGGCGTTTGTGCGAATGAATCAGCGTGTTGTCCAGGTCGGACGCAAATAAAATTTTTTCCATGTCAATTATCCGCGAGCGACCGAATCAGCCCGCACGCTTTGTAATTTTTCAGCGGATAGACTTCCAGCGGCGTACCCTTCTCCTTCGCAAGTTGGTAGAGATGTCCGAGATGTTCCTCGTCGTGCAAGTCGTGCACCAAAATTTTCCAAGGCAGACGCCGCAACAAAACCCGCGTCGCTTCCCCGATGCTCGGCTTGATTAAATTTATGTCGGCGATTGAAAAATCTTCGGCAATGCATCTGACTTCGGCAAGCCCGCTGTTCATTTCGACGGCGGAATTTTTTATTTCGGCAAAAGTGTCGTCGAAGTGCCTTTCAATGGCGTAGATAAAACCGTAAGTCAAATCTTTGTCGGCAAGTTCGCTGTAAAACGCCGCGCCGTGAAAATCTTCCGCGCCGATGATGTCGTTGCGCAAAAAAGTTCTGCTCAAAAGTCCGCTGACTGTCGAATTTAGACACGAACTTGCAATCAAAAAATCTTCGTTAGTGCCGTACTTCTCCGCGACGCCCGCGGGATCACTCAGCACCGCAAGACCCGCGCTGACGTTCGGAAAATCTTCCATCGCTTTGGAAAGTTCGCGCTGAATCGCTCCCTTGCCGGTCCAACCGTCGACGAATTGAATTTCTTCGGGCGCGTGCCGTTCCAAAATAAAATTCACGGCGTTTTTGTCGATACCGACGCCGCGAATAATTGAGATCGTATAATGCGCGACTTCGCACGGAAAATTTTTCTCCAGGCAGTGCTTAATCAAAATTCCAATAGGCGTGCCTGCGCGGGCGAGCGACACCAGAGCGATATTTTTTCCTTTGTCGCGGAAAATTTTTTCGGCAACGCTTTTTACTGCGGCGGCGGTGATTTTCGCGTAGCGATTGAGCGCGTCGAAGTAGGTCTGCAAATATTTTTCGCTCGGCTCGTATTCAATCGGCAACATCTCGGAATAGTGGCGACCCGACTGAATTAATTTTTCTCGTTCGGCGGTTCCGAGCGGCTCGACAAGTCCCGTTATGTCCTTGAGCAAAATTGTTACGTCTTGCGGTTTGTAAGTTGAGAACATTTCAGCACCTCACGATAAAAATTTTTTCGATGCCGTGAAGGTTCAGGGCGGAAAGCAAATCGTCCGACCCTGCAGAAAAATTTTTCGCGTTCGTCAAGACAACCGCCGCGTCGTAAAATTTCAAGTTGTAAATAAACGTCGTGCGGGCGTCGTCGTAGAAACTGCGGAGCTTAAAACCTTCGCGAATCGGATAATTTTCGTCGCGGCTTATGCCAATCGGACTACGCGTCGTAGAATGCGTGACAACAGAAAAATTTTCCGCCTCAATCTGATGAGCGGCGACAATCGCGGGCAACATGAATTCTTCTGTTCCGAGGACGAGCACCTCGCCGAAAATTTTTTTGCGCTTGAGCAAGTCGACGACGAAATTTCCCGCCGCCTCGCATTGAGCAAAGTATTCGCCGATTTTCACGCCGCGTCGAGCGTCGGCAGTGAAATTTATTTCGTGGAGCGAAAATTTTTTCTGCGACGACTTGACGGCTTGAGCTTCGGTGACGGAAAATTTTTCTGCGTCGAAATTTTTTTCGAGCTTGACGAGTGAAACGCACGAAATATTTTCTTCGGCCAATGCCGCAACGTTTTCCGCCGACAGCCGATTGATTATCGACGCCGCGCAGATTTTTTTTTCGGCGAGCACGGGGAATTTTGCTTTGAGTTGGCGGACAATGTTGCGCAAGGTTTTGCCCGTCGAAAATTCATCGTCGACGAAGACAACTTCCGAGGTTTGGTTGAGCAGTTCGGCAAAATTTTCGGCGAAAAGTTTTTGTTCGGGCGCGTGGCTGTGCTCCTCCAAAAAATCGACGAACTTGCCCGAAAAATTTTCTCGCGTCGTCTGCAAGTAAAAGCAATCGTCCGATAAATTTTTTGCGACAACCGCGCCTATCGCCGTTGCCGTCTCCGCGAAGCCGATAACTAATCGGCCGTCGGGAAAATTTTGCGCAACGCGTTCGCCAAGCGCGTTCATCATTTCGAGCGCGGCGGAAGGTTTTGTCGGCAAATGCTTGCCTTGCAACGGATTTACGAGCAAATAATTTCGTCGCGAATTGTTGAAACGTTTGGCGACGCGAAACACGTCGTCGGCCGAAAAAATTTTCATGGCTCCTCCTTGACGCCGTAAAGTTCGCCGAGAATTTTAATACGTTTCGCCCAAGCGAGGTGACATTTGACTTCGTTCATGCGCGAGCCGTCGGAACTTTTCATCACGCCGTGTGTTGACGACTTCCAATCGAGCAGTTGCTTTGCGTCGTTGAGGTCGGTTTGCGAAACTTTCAGGCTGTCGAAGATAAACGGCAACTGCGCGGGGTGAATGGCGGTCTTTCCGATAAAACCGTTGGCGCGATCAAGCTCAAGTTCTCGTTTTAAGCCGATAGCCCACGCGCCGCCGTTGTCGCCGTTAAAATAATTCCACACCGAGCCGGCGACGACGTAATCTTTCGCGAAGACGTTCAGAATGTCAATCAGCACGTCGCGGACGACGCCGATGTCATAAATTGTCTGATTGATGTTGCGCCGCAAACCGTAGAAATTGGAAAAATCGTTTACGCCGACGCGAATATTTAGGACGATTGATTTTATTTCGTCGAGAGCCTGTTTGAGCGAGATTAACTCCGTGCGGCGGGTCGCGATGCTTGCGACGCGCTCACTTTCGAGCGTGGGCATGATCGGAAGATTAATTTCCTTCGCGAGATTTATAAAACCGCCGACGTTACTCATGTCGACCTTCGGAAGGATGTAGCCCGTCAAAATTTTCGAGCACGAGCCAATTTCTTCGTGAAAAATTTCCAAGTGGCGCGGCGAACGAATGCGCACGAAAATCAGCGGCAATTTGCAGTCGAGATGTTCAAGTTCGTGCAAGATATTTTGCAAAGATTTTTCCGCCGCCTCTAGGGAATCGTCGCTGATTGAATCTTCCAAACAAAAAGCCGCTGAATTCAGGTGCGGCAACTTGTTCTGTGAAATTTTTTCGACGATGTTTTTTTGAAAGGCGGGCATGTACAACAGTCCGCCGACCTTGTACTGCAAAACTTCTTTGTCAAACATTTGAGGCCTCCGTTTTAGGTTATAGCTTATAGTTTTTTTCCTATCAGCTGTAAGCTGTAAGCTAATTTGCGGAAATTTTACACGCGGTGACAATCAAAGTCAACGTTGCGGATTAAAGTTCGATAATTCCAAATGTTACGGAACTGTATCGGCCGCCGTCAGCAATTTTAAAGCCGAGCCGCTCGAATTCCAAACTGCCGGCGTGTTCTTTCATCACGACGCGGAATTTTGCCACGCGCCG
>CAMZDU010000028.1 GCA_947305445.1 uncultured Selenomonadales bacterium | reverse complement strand
GTTGAGATTGTCATTCAGATTAACGGCAAAGTCCGCGACCGCTTAAAAGTTGCCGTCGGTCTGACACGTGACGACCTGGAGAAACTTGCGCCGACATTGCCGCGTGTGAAGGAACTTACTGCCGGCAAGCGCGTCGTAAAAGTTATCGCCGTCCCCGGCAAACTGATTAACATCGTCGTACAATAGTTTAGTGCGCAACCGCACCCGCCGTACAATTCCACATTGACGAAGTTCCTAATTGACAAGAGGTGACATTATGTATACGCTTGAATTCAACATGTATCAAACGCTGGCCGTGGCGGTCGTCATGCTCTATGTCGGCACTATGCTCAAGCATCTGATAAAATTTCTGGAAACATTTTGTATTCCGTCGCCGGTCGTCGGCGGTTTATTATTCGCAATCGTCAGCTGTATTCTCTACACGTCGGGAGTTGTCGGCTTCGCCTTCGACGAGACGCTCAAAAACGTCTGCATGGTCGCATTCTTCACGTCGGTCGGTTTTCAGGCCAACGTCAAAATCCTAAAAAGCGGCGGCATAAGTCTGCTAATTTTCCTCGGTTGCGTCTGTGCACTCATCGTCGGTCAAAATATCTTGGCGGTTGCGCTGTCAAATGCTTTGGACATCAGCCCGTTTATCGGATTGTGCACGGGTTCAATCTCAATGGTCGGCGGTCACGGCACGGCGGGGGCTTTTGGGCCGGTGCTTGAGGACTTGGGTCTTGTCGGCGCAACGACCCTTTGCATGGCCGCGGCAACATTCGGATTGGTTGCTGGCTCGTTAATGGGCGGCCCGCTCGGTCGTCGACTTATCCTCGGCAAAGATCTGCTCAAAACCGCAATTAAAGCCGACGAAACTCCGCTCGTCGAGGAGGAGAAGAAACACGAACGCTCCGTCAGCATGTACGCGCCCGCCGCTTATCAGTTGGCAATCGCCATGGGCGTCGGCACGGTCGTTTCAATGTTGCTGTCCAAAACCGGCATGACTTTTCCCGTGTATATCGGCGCAATGATTATCGCGGCGATTATGCGCAACTACAGCGAGTTCACCGGCTCTTACACGGTGCATATCGGCGAAATTAACGACATCGGCGGAATTTGTCTGTCGCTGTTCCTGGGCATAGCAATGATAACGCTGAAGCTGTGGCAGTTGGCGGAGCTGGCGTTGCCGCTCGTCGTGCTCCTCGTCGGCCAAACGATACTTATGTTTATCTTCGCCTACTTTATAATTTTCAACGTGCTCGGTCGCGACTACGACGCGGCAATTTTATCGTCGGGTTCATGCGGCTTCGGCATGGGCGCAACTCCCAATGCCATGGCCAATATGCAGGTCTTGACGAACAAATTTGCGCCGTCTGTCAAAGCGTACATTCTCGTTCCGATTGTCGGCTCCATGTTCGCAGACTTCATCAACAGCTTGACAATCACATTCTTTATCAACTTCATTTGACGGCAATCTCGTATCCGGCCAAAGTTTTTGTCGACGATTACTCGCTTGCAACGATTGACAAAAAATTTTTCCCCGTCGAAAATTTACGGCGGGATTTTTTTTTGCTATCATAACTCGTTGTGAGAAAACAAAATAATGGGGAGTTAGGAATGAGGAATGTTTTGAGTTGTGTTGTCAACAACCGTATCCGAATCACAATTCCTAATTGAAGAAACGCAACTCACAACGAGTTATCATAAGTAAAAATTTTGGAGGCGATAGCATGTTGAGTGACGTTGAAATTGCGCAGGGCACTGCGGTTGAAAAAATTACGGCGGCGGCGACGCGGCTCGGATTGACTGAAGACGATTTGGAGTTTTACGGAAAGTTCAAGGCGAAAATTTCCCGCGACGTGTGGCGGCGCATTGAACATAATCCCGACGGCAAATTGATTCTGGTCACGGCGATAACTCCCACTCCCGCCGGCGAAGGCAAGACGACGACTTCAATCGGTTTGGCGGACGCGTTCGCTCGGCTCGGCAGAAAAATTTGCGTCGCGCTCCGCGAACCCAGCCTCGGTCCGTGCTTCGGCATAAAAGGCGGCGCGGCCGGCGGCGGTTATGCTCAAGTCGTGCCTATGGAAGATATAAACTTGCATTTCACGGGCGACTTTCATGCGCTGACGACCGCGCACAATTTATTGGCGGCGGTTTTGGATAATCATCTGCAACAGGGCAACGAACTTAAAATTGACGTGCGGCGCGTCGTGTGGAAACGTGTCCTCGACCTGAACGATCGCGCACTAAGAAATGTCGTCGTCGGGCTCGGCGGCAAAGCCAACGGCGTCCCGCGTGAAACCGGCTTCGACATAACCGTTGCTTCGGAGATGATGGCGATTCTTTGTCTGGCGAAGGACTTTGCCGACTTGAAGGAGCGGCTCGGCAAAATTATCGTCGCGTACACCGTTGAGGGCGAAATTGTCACGGCGAACGATTTAAAAGTCACCGGCTCGCTCGCGCTGTTGCTCAAGGACGCAATCAAGCCGAACCTCGTGCAGACGTTGGAAGGTACGCCCGCGCTGATTCACGGCGGACCGTTTGCAAATATCGCTCACGGCTGCAACTCCGTCACGGCGACGCGTTACGCGCTCAAGCTCGCCGATGTGGTCGTCACGGAGGCCGGATTCGGTGCAGACCTCGGCGCAGAAAAATTTTTGGACATTAAGTGTCGCATGAGCGGCTTGCAACCCGACGCGGTGGTAATCGTCGCCACGATTCGTGCGCTTAAAATGCACGGCGGCGTTGACAAAAAAAGTCTTGCCGAACCGAACGTCGCGGCTGTCGAACGCGGGCTTGACAATCTCGCCAAACACATAGAGAACGTCCAAAGCTTCGGACTGCCCGCGATTGTCGCGCTCAATGATTTTCCGACGGACACCGACGAAGAAATTTCTGCGGTCGAAAAAATTTGCGCGGCTAAGGGCGTGCGATTTGCTCGGTCGAAAGTTTTTGCCGAAGGCGGCGCGGGCGGCATTGAGCTTGCGCGGGCAGTCGAAGACAGCTTTAACGACGCTAAAAATTTTACGCTGACTTATGTCGACGAGGCCGGCATTGCCGAAAAAATTTCTGCGGTCGCCACGAAAATTTACGGCGCGGCCGGCGTCAACTTCACCTCTGCCGCTAAAAAACAGCTTGCGGAAATTGAGCGGCTCGGCTTCGGCAAATTGCCAATCTGTATCGCAAAGACGCAGTACTCGTTGAGCGATGACGCCGCGAAACTCGGCCGCCCGAAAAATTTCAACGTGACTGTCCGCGAGCTGAAAATATCTGCGGGCGCAGGTTTTATCGTCGTGTTGCTGGGCAGTATTTTGACGATGCCCGGCCTGCCGAAACGCCCCGCCGCCGAAAAAATTGACATCACTCCCGACGGCGTAATCAGCGGCCTGTTCTGATTATCAGAGACGACGAAATTTCTGTCGGCTGTGCGTTTTGGAGGAAATTATCATGCGAAGAAATTTTTTGATTGCCGCGCTGTTGACGGTTGGAATTTTTTTCTGCGCGACGACGGCTCATGCGGAAACGAAAATTTATACGGGCGTCGGCGAATATTCAATCATGCAAGGCGAGACGCATAATTTCGGCAAACAGCGCGCAAAAAAAATTGCCGAACGCGACGTGCTCGAACAAATTTATTTTTATATCAAATCGCAATCGAGCATGGAAAATTTCCGCCTGACCAAAGACGAAATCGTCACGATTACCGCCGGACTTATGCGCGTCATCAACACGAAATTTTCTACGACGAAGGACGGCGAATTTTTCGTTGTCAAGGCGACCGTCATTGCCGAGATTGACCCCGACGAAGTTCCTGCGGCTGTCGAGCGCGAAAAGAAAAATCGACTCCCCGATTGATTCGGTTGAAAAATTTTTTGAGGAGCTGACGATATGAAACGCTTGATTATTTTATTAACGGCCGCGTGTATTTTGTTGCTTGCGCCGATTGCCGTTGCCGCGATAAAAAGTTACGAAGGCACCGGCGAATACATCATGAGTGACTTTGAAGACGCCGACGTTGCCCGCCAACGCGCCCGCGAACGTGCCGAGGAAAATGCACTCGATAAGGCCGGCGTCTATCTTACGAGTTTTGCCAAGGCCGAGAACAACAATATCACCGCCGACGAAATTTACGCAATCACTAACAATATCGCGGCCATTGTCGGCGAAGTCGATTATTCGGAGAAAATTTATCAGCTGACCGAGCAATCGACGGCGATAATGATTGTCGCCTCGCTTACGGCGCAAATCGACACCGACGGCATTTCCGCTTATCTGAAACGCAACGATAAGGAGCGTGCCGAAATTCTCGATCAAAATCGCCGACTGAAAGTTGCCGCCGCAGAAAATGATCGCGCCGTTGAGAATTTGAAACGCCGCTACAACGAGAGTACCTCGCAGACCGAACGCGACAACATCAAGTCGGAAGTTGCCGTGCTGGACAGAGAGTTTGCCGCGATTCAAAAACTTCGCGAAGGCAACAAACTTTATTTCAAGGGCGACCACCGTGCGGCTCTGGAATGTTATAATCAATCGCTGGCATTGAATCCGACTTTCACGGCCTACAACAACCGCGCCGGAGTTTACGCCGACATGAAAAATTTTGACGCGGCATTGAGCGATTACGATAAGGCGATTGAACTTGAGCCGAATAATTCAAATTGTTACAACAACCGCGCCGCCGTTTACAGACAGATGAAAAATTTTGATGCGGCTCTGGCCGATTACAACAAAGCTCTCGAACTCGACCCGAAAAATATTTTGGCACTCGGCGGACGCGGCACGATTTACAGCGACTTGAAAAATTACGATGCGGCTCTGGCCGATTACAATAAAGCTCTCAAACTCGCCCCGAAGGACGCAACGTCGTTTAACAATCTCGGCTCGACTTATTCACAGCTGAAGAATTACGACGCGGCGTTGAAGTATCTTAACCGTGCGCTTGAGCTTGATCCGGAAAATGACACCGTTTATGTTAATCTCGGTTCGCTTTATCAAGATATGGGCGATAACAAACGTGCGCTGGAAAATTTCAACAAAGCTTTAGAGATTGCGCCCGACAATGTCTCCGCGCTCAACAATCGCGGCTGGTATTTTGCCAAGCAAGAAGACTTCGAGCGGGCGATTGTCGATTACACAAAAGCCATCGCGCTCGACCAAGATTTTGCGCCCGCGTATAACAATCTCGGTGCCGCGTACTATTCTACCGGCAACACGCGCCTTGCCATTTTAAATTTCAGCAAAGCGTTGGAACTTGATCCTAACGACGTGGCGGCTTATCAGAATCTTGGATTTATTTACAACGACCTCGGCGAGTATCAGCAAGCAGTCAACGACTTCACGCGAGCGATTGAACTTGGCTCTGTCGACGAAAATTGTTTCAGCGGTCGCGGGCTGGCCTATTCCAATTTAGAAAATTACGACGCGTCCATTGCCGATTACACGCGGGCGATTGAAATTAATCCGAAAAATTACGTGACTTTCTTCGGACGCGGTTTGACATGGCACGCGCAAAAAAATTACGACGCGGCCGTTGCCGATTTCACACAAGCAATCGAACTTAATCCTACAATAGCGTCAATCTATCTGAGTCGCGGCCTGTCAAATATTTTCCTGCAAAAATACGACGCGGCCATTGCCGATTACAACAAAGTAATCGAACTCGCACCCGACACCGTCGACGCTTACAGAGGACGCGCAATTTGCTATAAAAAACTCGGCGACGAGGCCAAGGCGCAAGCCGACATTGCCAAAGTCAAAGAACTCACCGCGCAAAAATAATTGCCAATCTTTTACAAAACAAGCCTCCGCCGATTCGACGAAGGCTTATTTTTTTCGACCGTTACGTCCGCATAATGTCATTGCAAAAAAAAATTCCCGCCGACGGCGGGAGCTGTAGTGAATTTGTTAAAATCATGCGGCATTTTCCGTTACTGAGAACTTATAAAAAGTTTGCAGTAACGGACTTCACCTCCTTATAAATTTTGTGATTTTTTTTTTACAAAGTTTTATAATTTTTCTTTAGCTGTTAAAAAGCCTCTTTCAAAACATAACGTACATACATCGGCAACTTCTCAATAGTTTTGTCCAGGCGCGGATTTCTGCGCCACAGGTTATACTTGTGTAGCTCGGATTCTGATCGGCCGCTCTTGAAGAATTGGTAAACGCCCTTTGAAAAATCTTGTGTAAACAGATAATAACGCTTACCGTTGGAGATAAGATAGAAATGCAACTTCTCGTTTAGTTTGTTAACGGTAATTTTATTCTTCATGATGAATCACTCCTCTGAAAGATTACTGAAAATATTTCATCGTTATTGTAATCGAAAATTTTTCTCTTGTCTATAAGAGGAAGGTGATTCTTATGAAAAAATAATGATTTTTAATTGACGACTAAAAAATCGCTCAGACTTGAGTTTTAATTTCCGTCGAGCATGCTCAGCAAATAGCTTGCGGGTACGCCGATAATCGGCTTCTCCGGCGCAAGTGAGTCGGTTAAACCTTCTCGCGCCCGTTGCAGAGCCTCAAGCTGTGCGGATTCGTCGCAAACTTTCTGCAAAAGTTGTTCGTGCTCGAAAAGTTCCTGCTCGGCCTTAAGTCGCGCCTTCAGCCGCTTGAGACGAAGTTCCCAGTAAGTTTCTTCTTCGACGTGACGGGCATCGTGTTTATGAATCGCTGACATATGTCCGCGAAAATCTTCCTTGCTCGCGCCGAATTGCATCACGTCGTAGCGGCCGTAGGTGCCGGGATAACCGCAAAGATAATCGGGGAAACTCAGCTCCTCGCGCACGCTGTCGAGAACCCACGCTTCGTAAGTCGGATCGTTCTGCATGGCGCGAAAGCCTGCGTCGCTGATGACAACCGTAACGTCGTCGCGGTAGCGAGTGAAATTGCGCGGAATGTTTTGCAGTTCGCCTTCGATATAAGATTTGTACTCGTCGAGCGACATTTCCTGCGGTGAAATTTTTTTGAAGCCGTCACGCACCTGAGCAAGTATCTCGTCGTAAGTTTTCTTCTTGTGAAAATTTTCGACGCGCCGTTCCAAATCCTCCATTGTGGTCACCGCGCCGCCGATGTAAAAATTGTCCAAGTGAATCTCGTTGCCGTTCATATTATCGCCTCCTGCAAATTTATCGTTGGGCAGCCAATTCGTCTTAATCAAAAAGCCGAGAACTCGCGTAAAGTTCTCGACTTTTTTGGTGAACGTTTAATTATCAATAAAATTTCGACAGTGCTATTACAATTTCAAATTCCTAATTCAACATTTCAAATTGCTCAAAGGACGCCGGAGGCCGAAGCGACGACGTAAGCGAGCGCGGCACCGACAAGCGGGCCTGCAACCGGAACCCAAGCGTAACCCCAATCGGAGCCGCCTTTGCCGGCAATCGGCAGGATTGCATGAGCGATGCGCGGGCCGAGGTCACGGGCGGGATTCATTGCGTAACCCGTGGGGCCACCGAGCGACAAGCCCAATGCCCAAATCAGCACGCCGACGATGTACGGGCCGTAGCCGGGTACAAGTGCGCCGATAGGTTTGCTGAAGATCATCCAGATGATGAACATCAGGAAGAAAGTTGCTATAACCTCGCACAAGAAGTTTGCGCCTGCACTGCGGATAGCCGGAGCAGTCGAGAAGACGCCGAGCTTGGTTGCGGGGTCGGGAGTCTCTGCCCAGTGCGGCAGATAAGCGAGCCAAACGATAGCCGCGCCGACGATTGCGCCGACGAGCTGAGCGGCAGATGTTGCCAAAAATTGCGGTACGGTATAAATACCCGCCATGGTCTTGGCGAGCGTGACGGCAGGATTTAAATCGCCTTGGGGTGCACCGAGCGTTGTCGACGTGAAGACGCCGAGCGTGACTGCAAATCCCCAGCCGACAGCTATGCAGATCCAGCCGCCGCCTTGGCCTTTAGATTTCGTCAGCGACATATTTGCGCAGACGCCGGCACCGAAAACAATAAGTACCATGGTGCCCATAAATTCGCCAAACAAGTTATCCATTATGAGTCCCTCCTTTTAACAATGAGGAATGTGGAATTAGGAATTAGGAATTATGTTTCGGAGCGTGTGGTTAACGGCAATATAACCACAACTCAAAACATTCCTAATTCCTCACTCCTAATTCCACATTGACGAAGTTCCTAATTGCATTTCAGTCGTCGTTGAGCCAGTTCATCGAGTGCTTGACGGCCTTGCGCCAGCCTTTGTAGAGTGCGTCGGCCTCGTAGCGTTTCATTTCGGGTTCGAAGCGCGTTTCGAGTTGCCAAGCAGATTTAAGTTCCTCTTTGTCCTTCCAGACGCCGACGGCCAATCCGGCAAGGTACGCGGCACCGAGAGCGGTCGTTTCAACAATTTGCGGACGATCTACGGGCACGCCTAACAAGTCAGCCTGGAACTGCATCATAAGATTGTTTGCGGACGCACCGCCGTCAACTTTAAGCGCGGAAAGTTTCTCGCCGCTGTCGGCTTCCATGGCCTCAAGCACGTCGCGTGTCTGATAGGCAAGACTGTCGAGCGTTGCGCGGACAATGTGAGCCTTCGTGGTGCCGCGGGTGAGACCGATAATCATGCCGCGGGCGTTCATATCCCAATACGGAGCACCAAGTCCGACAAACGCGGGCACGAAGTAGACGCCGCCGGTATCCTTGACTTTTTTGGCGACCCATTCGGAATCGGGAGCACTGTCAACCATGCGAACGCCGTCGCGCAACCACTGAATAGCCGAGCCGGCAACGAAGATTGAACCTTCCAGCGCGTACTCAACTTTGCCGTCGAGACCCCAGGCAATCGTCGTGACCAAGCCGTTTTTCGACTTGTGAATTTCGGTGCCGGTGTTCATCAGCATGAAACAGCCCGTGCCGTAAGTGTTCTTTGCCATGCCGGGTTCAAAGCAGTTCTGGCCGAAAAGTGCCGCCTGTTGGTCGCCGGCCGCGCCGCTGACGGGAATTGCCGCACCGAGAACCGTCGGAACAGTTTCGCCGTAAAC